>CAJJLI010000266.1 GCA_905192625.1 uncultured Clostridium sp.
GAGAATATGTGGCACTCGTTGGTTCTTCCGGTGTTGGTAAGACAACAATGTGTAGCTTAATACCTAGATTTTATGATGTATCAAACGGAAGTATATTGATTGATGGTATCGATATAAAAGATATCACATTAAAGTCACTTCGTAAGAACATTGGTATTGTACAGCAGGATGTATACTTATTTGCAGGTACTGTTGCAGATAACATTGGATATGGAAAATTAGGTGCAACCGAAGAAGAAATTATACAAGCAGCAAAGAATGCAAATGCCCATGACTTTATAATGGAATTGCCAGATGGATATAACACAGACATTGGACAACGAGGCGTTAAATTATCCGGTGGTCAAAAACAGAGATTGAGTATCGCTAGAGTATTCCTTAAGAATCCGCCAATCTTAATTTTTGATGAAGCTACATCTGCACTTGATAATGAGAGTGAAAAAGTAGTTCAAGAATCTTTAGAACGTTTAGCGAAAAATAGAACTACATTTGTAATAGCACACCGTTTATCCACGATTAAAAATGCTAAGAATATAATAGTTTTAACAGAGAATGGTATTGAAGAAAAAGGAAATCACCAAGAATTGCTAGAAAAGAATGGGGTATATGCCTCTCTTTATAATATGGCTTTTAGCAAGAATGAAGTGATTCAATAGGCGCTGCTATGTGATAGAGCTGTCGTATTATAAAGCTGTATTCTTATAATATAATAAATGCGCCCTATAGAGTGATTTTTTGAATGTATCAGATAAAACTTAAAATCACTATTAAAAATATAGAAAGAGGTTATTATGGATATTTTAAATCAATTAAAAGAAGAACTTGCAATACGTTTAGAACAAGTAGAAGCAGCAGTAAAACTTATTGACGAAGGTAATACAATTCCTTTTATTGCAAGATATCGTAAAGAAGCAACGGGATCGTTAAATGATGAAGTGCTACGTGATCTTTATGAACGATTAACTTATCTTAGAAACCTAGAGGATAAGAAGAATCAAGTAATTTCTAGCATTGAAGAGCAAGGTAAGTTGACAGATTCGTTAAAGGCGCAAATCTTAGCCGCAACAACTTTAGTTGTGGTTGAAGATTTATATCGCCCATATCGTCCAAAGAGAAGAACAAGAGCTACGATAGCAAAAGAAAAAGGATTGGAGCCTTTAGCGGAGATTATTTTAAAGCAAGAGACAACAAAACCATTGTTAGAAGAGGCACTTCCATTTGTTAATACTGAAAAAGAAGTAACATCCGCAGAAGAAGCACTTGCTGGTGCAATGGATATCATCGCTGAAAATATATCAGATACTGCAGAATATCGTATGTATATCAGAAAAGTAACCTCTGAAGAAGGAAGTATCAGTTCTAGTGCCAAGGATCAGGCAGTAGAATCTGTATATGAGATGTACTATGAGTTTGAAGAAAAGATTGGTAAGATTGCAGGACATAGAGTGCTTGCTTTAAACCGAGGAGAGACAGAGAAAATCCTAACAGTCAAAGTAAATGCACCAGTGGATAAGATTATATCTTATTTAGAGTCACAAGTAATAAATAGGAAGAACGAAAATACAGAAGATGTATTAAAAAAAGTAATTACAGATAGTTACAATCGATTGATTGCGCCTGCAATTGAGCGTGAATTACGTAATGACTTAACAGAAAAAGCAGAAGACGGTGCGATAAAAGTATTTGGACAGAATTTGTCTCAGTTATTAATGCAACCACCAATTGTAGGACAAGTTGTACTTGGATGGGACCCAGCGTTCCGTACCGGTTGTAAGTTAGCAGTAGTAGATGAAACAGGTAAAGTACTTGATACTGTTGTTGTTTATCCAACGGCACCACAGAAAAAAGTGGAAGAAACCAAGGAAATTGTTAAGAAATTAATTGATAAGTACAACATTACATTAATCTCAGTTGGAAATGGTACTGCTTCTCGTGAATCAGAACAAATCATTGTAGATATGTTAAAAGAAATAGAAAAACCAATTCAGTACGTAATCGTAAATGAAGCGGGAGCATCGGTTTATTCAGCAAGTAAACTTGCTACCGAAGAGTTTCCAAACTTTGATGTAGGACAAAGAAGTGCGGCTTCCATTGCTAGAAGATTGCAAGATCCACTTGCTGAACTTGTTAAAATCGATCCAAAATCCATTGGAGTCGGTCAGTATCAACATGATATGAACCAAAAGAAACTCAGCGATGTATTAAGAGGTGTCGTAGAAGATTGTGTAAATAAAGTCGGAGTAGATTTAAATACTGCGTCTGCATCCTTACTTGAGTATATATCGGGTATTTCAAAAACAGTAGCAAAGAACATAGTGTTATATCGCGAAGAAAATGGAAAGTTTGAAAATCGTAAACAATTATTAAAGGTATCAAAACTTGGACCAAAGGCATTTGAACAGTGTGCAGGTTTCTTACGTATTTTAGATGGAGAAAATCCACTTGATACAACCAGTGTTCATCCAGAGTCTTACGAAGCAGCAGAAAAATTACTACAGTCTCTTGGATTTGGTTTAGAAGATATAAAGACATTACAAGCAAAACAAAAAGTAACACAAAGCGATAAGAAACAAGAGAAAAAAGAAGAAGCACCGAAAAGAAAGCGTAACGAAAAAGGTATTCGTTTAAAGAATACGAATACTGCAATGGGACAAGCTTTATTGGCAGCAATAACAGATGGTGGAACGAGCACACAACAAGAAGAAGTGGTAGATAAAAAAGAAGTGGAAACAGTTGCGGTGAAAGAAGATGGTTTATCTAGATTAAGTACGATGATTAAAGATAAAAAGCAACTAGCTTCTGAACTTGGTATCGGCGAAATAACTTTATTTGATATTGTTAAGGAACTAGAAAAACCAGGAAGAGATCCTCGTGAAGAGATGCCTAAGCCAATTTTACGTACCGATGTACTTGATATGAAAGATTTGACAGAGGGTATGATATTAAAAGGTACCGTACGAAATGTTATAGACTTTGGTGCATTCGTAGATATTGGTGTGCATCAAGATGGATTGGTTCATATATCTAAGATGTCCAATCAAAAATATGTAAAGCACCCACTGGATGTTGTAAGTGTTGGTGATATCGTTGAAGTTAAAGTATTAAGTGTAGACTTAGCGAAAAAACGTATCCAGTTATCCATGATTTTATAATATCTATCAACTCTGATCCAAAGATTAATGAAAACGGATTGAGCGATTGTAAGCTTGCTTGCAAATAGCGATTGTAGTAACAAGGCCATGAACAGTCTTTATTCATGACCTAATAGAAATACAAAGAAGTCACTAGCAGTATTGCGTAACGTGACTTCTTTGTATTTTAGGCAGGAATGAAATATAAAATAAATATTGGAGTAGAGAATTGAGTTATTCACATAGTTTCATATTTGTGAAATTATGATATATAGGATTTGGCGGTAAGATCTATTGACATTGCTTCCAAAGTAGATTAAAATAATAGGAAATTAAATAAGGAAATTCTTCGGGGCAGGGGGTAGTTCCCGACCGGCGGTATAGTCCGCGAACGAGTGTTATCGTTGATTTGGTGTAATTCCAAAACCGACAGTATAGTCTGGATGAGAGAAGAAATGCTTTTGCAAGGTAGCTGGTATGCTATTCTATCTTTTATATGGAAAAATACCAACGAGTGTACCTATGTAAGAAAAAAGAATCTTTACGCCCTAGAATTAAATCTAGGGCGTTTTTTTGATTTATAGGGAATGAAATATAAATAATACACATGCAAAGCGATATCGAAGAAAATCCTTTGAAAAAAGGAGAGAATTAGTATGAAACAAGTATTTGTATCTGTTAGTGAGAAATTGAACCAATTGGCAGAAGTAGCTAAAAGTAACACGGGATTTCTATTACTCAGTGTAGGAGTTGTTGCGGTATTATTATTGTCCGCATATGC
This sequence comes from uncultured Clostridium sp., assembly GCA_905192625.1. Taxonomy (GTDB): domain Bacteria; phylum Bacillota; class Clostridia; order Lachnospirales; family Lachnospiraceae; genus Lachnoclostridium. The sequence goes on from CAJJLI010000266.1 coordinate 3,913, forward strand.
GGCAGAGGCGTATATTGCTAAAAAGGTAGGAGATCAACCCAAAGGAGAGGTTTTCAAGGTAAAGAGGTTGACCGTAATTTCAATGTTAGCTGCCATAGCCGTAATATTAATGTTATTTAAGTTTCCGTTATGGTTTGTTCCTTCTTTTTACACGATAGATTTAAGTGAATTACCGGTAATCATAGGAGCATTTACCTTGGGACCTGTTGCGGGAATTGTTATAGAGTTCATTAAAATACTGTTGAATTTATTAATTAATGGAACATATACAGCGTTTGTTGGTGAGTTCGCTAATTTTATCATGGGATGTGCATTTGTTATACCTGCGTCTTTTGTTTATTACCTACGAAAGACGAAAAAGAATGCTTGGTATGGTCTAGGTCTTGGTACTATTATTGCTACAGTTGCAGCGGGTATATTGAATGCATATATGTTGCTTCCAAAATATGCAGAAGTTATGGGAACGCCGATTGATTCCTTTATCGTAGCAGG
>CAJJLI010000267.1 GCA_905192625.1 uncultured Clostridium sp.
AGGGAAAAATTAAAGTAGTATTCATTGAAAACTATTGTGTATCCAATGCAGAACTAATTTTTTCAGCCGCTGATGTTTCAGAGCAAATCTCAACGGCAAGCAAAGAAGCTTCTGGAACTGGAAATATGAAATTTATGTTAAATGGTGCTTTGACACTAGGTACTTTAGATGGAGCAAATGTCGAGATCATAGAAGAGGTTGGAGAGGGAAATGCTTTTATTTTTGGTCTAAGCGCAGATGAGGTAATTGCATATGAAAGCAGTGGAATTTATGATCCGAAGGAAATTTATGATTCCGATTATGAGATTAAAAAGGTAATAGATCAATTGGTGGATGGAACGTATTCCAATGATAAAGAAGTGTTTAAAGACATATATGAATCCTTGTTATATCATCGTGGAAATGATAGGGCAGATCGATATTTCATATTAAAGGATTTTAGAGCCTATGCACATGCCCAAAAACAAGTAGAACTTGCATACCGCAAAAGACAAGAGTGGACAAAAGCATCCCTATTAAACGCCTCGAGGTCTGGTAAGTTTTCTTCAGACCGTACAATTGAAGAATATGTAAAGGATATATGGCATCTTGAAAAAGTTAGAAAAACAATGTAAACATACATTTGAACCAATCTATGACGATCAATCGAAAATACTAATATTAGGCTCCTTCCCTTCTGTGAAATCAAGGGAGGGAGGATTTTACTATCATCATCCTAGAAATCGATTTTGGGAAGTGATTTCTAATGTTTATGGTGAGGAGTTACCTCTTACAGTGGATGAGAAGAAGGAGATGCTGCTAAGAAATCATATCGCACTCTGGGATGTAATAAATCGTTGTGATGTTGAAGGTTCTAGTGATACTAGTATAAAAAATGTGATTCCAGCGGATATTGATTCATTGCTCAAGAAAACAAATATAAAAAAAATATATGCAAATGGAAATAAAGCGTACGAATTATATCAAAAGTATTGTTTTATGGCAACAAATAAAGATATAATTAAACTACCTTCCACAAGTCCTGCAAATGCGGCTTGGTCGATTGAACGATTGTGTAAGGAGTGGAAACAGATAAAAGAAGAAGGAGCAGACAAATGACCATATCACTACCATCAAAAGTAAATACTATAATAAAGGAACTAATGAAGCATGGTCATGATGCGTATGCAGTAGGTGGCTGTATTCGAGACTCTATTCTTGGGAGAGTACCTGGAGATTGGGATATTACTACTTCTGCAAGTCCATATGAGGTAAAAGAAATATTTCACCGTACCATTGATACTGGTATTCAACATGGAACGGTAACGGTAATGCTTGGTACGGAAGGGTTTGAGGTGACCACATATCGCATTGATGGTGAATATGAAGACAATAGGCATCCAAAACAGGTAGAATTTACAAAGAATTTAATCGAGGATTTAAAACGACGTGATTTTACCATAAATGCAATGGCTTATAATGAGAGTGTTGGATTGGTGGATGAATTCTATGGTTTTAAGGATATTCAAGATAAAATGATACGTTGTGTGGGGAGTGCGAGGGAACGTTTTGACGAGGATGCACTGCGTATTTTACGAGCAGTACGATTTTCTGCGCAACTGAATTTTGAGATTGAAAGTGATACATTACAAGCGGTAAAGGATAAGGCTAAGAATTTATGTAATATTAGTGCAGAACGTATTCGAGAAGAATTAAATAAACTATTATTATCTGATTATCCAGAAAAGCTTATGGTGTGTTATGAGACAGGAATAACAAATATAGTCTTACCTGAGTATGATGCAATGATCCTTAAGGGAGCTCAGGAAGGAAAATCGAATGTGAAACACTGCATTCAAGCACTATGGCAGATGAAGAAGCTTGCGAATGATTATGATAAGAAAACTCAGTTAATATTAATGTGGGCTGTGCTACTAAATAATATTATAAGAAGTACGAGTCAGAATGAGGAGAAAGTCAAAGAAATACTAAAAAGGCTTCGCTTTGATAATGATACCATTGGAATGGCTACTTGGTTAGTAAAACACCATGAGTATCCGTATGAATTGACGCCAACTGGAATGCGAAAAGCTATTAATTTAATTGGTATAGAGGCAATTCAGCTCCTATTTATAACGCAAGAAGCGGATATTTTAGCAATGGAGAACGAAGAAATCAAACGTGAAATGGAAATCCTCCATACAGCCAAAGAGCTATATAATGAGATCATTGAGAAAAATGAATGTGTAAATTTAAAAATGTTACATGTAAATGGCAAGGATTTAATCGACATTGGATATGCTCCAGGCAAAGATCTTGGAGAATTGTTAGAGAAATTGCTTGTTATTGTATTGGAAGATCCTAAGAAAAACACAAAAGAAGAGTTGTTAAAAGTGGTACAAGATATAAAACCTTTGGATAAGACTGTTACGAAATAGCATTTGCTATTTGTAGCAGTCCTTTTACATTATCCTTACTGAATTCTTGAATTCCTTCCTACTTTGTTTAAGAAAAGTCATAAATCAATGCATTTTTTTTTGAATTCTCTCATAAGATTAGATGAACTCCCATGGATTAAAGATTGGTAGGGAGAGTATGTTTTCAGTTGGAGGGATGGAATGTGGAAGATAGAAATCAGGAAATCGTAAGCAAATATGAGTTAGCAATATACAATACATATCGAACCAGAGGCGCCCTGTTACTGGAAACCAATCAGGGATTAAAACTAATGTGTAATTATGAGGGTAGTGATAATCGCATTGAATTTGAGGATTCACTAAAAAGTTTTCTTTTAACGCAAGGTTATTTTTTTGTGGACAGCTTCATAAGAAATGAAAGCGGTGCGATAATTACATTAAATTCGTATGGTGAAAAATTCGTTATTAAAGATTGGTTTGATGGTGAAGAATGTAATTTGAGAAAAGACGATAAAATTCGTTTGGCAGCAGGAAATTTAGCAGATTTACACCGACACCTGACTGGTGTTGTAGTTGAAGATGAATGGCGAAAATACAATGTACAACAAAACCTAGTTGAGCTTTTTGAGAAAAGAACAAGAGAGCTTAAAAGGGTAAAAACGTACATTCGTGAAAGAAAACAAAAGAATAATTTCGAAGTCACATATTTAGGTATTTGTGAAGAGTTCTATAAAGATGCCTTAATTGCTATGGATTTGTTAAAAGAATTATCGTATGATGAGATGCTAAACGAGGCAATTTCAAAAGGTTGTGTCTGTCATGGTAACTACACATATCATAATGTCTTAGTGTTGAATCAAAGTCTTGTTAGTGAGGAATTATGCCATGCAGCTGAACTAAGTGGATGTGATCGTTTTGTAGCAACTACAAATTTTGAAAAGGCTGTATTTGGACTGCAAGTAACAGATTTGTATCAATTTATAAGAAAAGCAATGGAAAAGAATGATTGGAATGTATCGGTTGGCAATCATATCTTAGAGGAATATCAAAAAATAAAACCTCTAAGTAAAAAAGAAATGAAATTATTGTATATCTTATTGCTTTATCCAGAAAAGTTTTGGAAGATAACAAATTTTTATTATAATAATAAAAAGTCATGGATTCCTCAAAAGAATGTTCTTAAGTTAGTAACGCTTCAAGAGCAGATGTTACAAAAAGCGAAGTTTTTAGAAAAAATTGAAAGCTTAATTGCTACGAGTTAATGTATCTAGTACTTTATACTTAATTAGCTAAAATTGTAGTAATACAGGGTATTCTTTGGTTGCGAAGGATAAAAAAGTTTATTATAATGAGCATGTAACTTAACAGAAATTAGTAATATACGAATTGGTAAGGATGTATAGAAACGGAAGAGGTAGTGTTTTGAATCACATACATGGTAGGAAAAAATCATCAACCTGGATGCTAGTTGTTATTACATGTTCATTTTTAACGATTAGCTCACTGGCAGTTGTGTATACAATCAGTGAGAAACCCCGAAATCCCAAAGCAATTGATGTAGTAGAAAATCTAGGGGAGACAGTCAATGAAATAACGAGTAGCAGTAATGCTATTGTTTATACTGGTCAAATAACGGGTGTTATAACCAAGATTGATACGAAGGAGAAGAAACTTTCTTTGTTCGATATAGAAAGTGGTTTAGAGCACGAATATGGCTATAGTGGTGGAACACATATTTTAGACAAATACGATAAAGTATTATCGGCATCACAGCTGACCGAAGGGATTATTGTTGATGCATATTATATAGAAGATGAAAATAAAATCGCAAAGTTACAGATTTCAAAGGATGCCTGGGAAAATATTGGTGTTACAGGGGTTCTGATTAATGAGGAGAAAGGTATCATATCTTATAATGGTAAAAGATATCCTCTTTTAAAGAATGCTATCGTACTGGATCAATCTAAGAGAATTCCATTGATATACATATTAAAAATAATTAAT
>CAJJLI010000268.1 GCA_905192625.1 uncultured Clostridium sp.
GCCAAACATCTTCACGGATCCATTTTCGAACTTCATATCAAATGTTTTCGTAGCACCATTTTAATTAATTTTGTTCCGTTACAGCTGGTTCTTCCGTTACAACTGGTTCTTTTGTTACAGTTGGTTTTTTTGCTATAAAACGAAGTTCATATGGTGTGTCATTTTCATCATTAATTTTAATAAAATTATTTAGCAAGGTTTTTAATACCTGTTCGGTGTTTTCCTCTGCTTTCGTAAGCAAGCCATTATTTATTGCTTTTTCTTCCATAAGTTTTTGTTGCTTTCCAAGAAACTCGGTAACATCTTCTGCAGATAAGCCGTTAAAAATGCTGTTTTTTTCGTCATAGAAAATTACAGAATCCATATCTACATCGTGGCTGGTAATGTGAGCGGATGGAAGGCTTACTGTAATTACAGTGTCAGATACAGCAACCTCAATCGCTGAGAGATCAATTCCGGCCTTAATATTGCCATCATAAGATAGAATAAATGATTTTGTAGTAAATGGCACGTCATGCACGAAGAACTTTAGTGCATCCTCGAATTTTCCCATATTCGTATAATAATAACTAACCGTTGCTAATTCACCAATTTGTTCAATTTCTTGATGCAATGCATCTGAGGTGATTTGTGTATGGTGATTTTTTTTATTTGCCTTTGTCTGCTGCCATTTTGAACCCATAGTAATACCAAGAATTATAGATAGAACAACGATTGCAATCACTAAAATTGCAGGTAATTTTGAATTCTTGCTATAATGGATTGTCTTTTCTTCTTTGTTTTTCTTTAAACCCATTCTCGTTTCCTTTCTTTTGTACATTGCATAGTGTATTGAGATTATACAAAAAAAGAAAGTCTTTTTCAATGTTTTTCCAGAATCATCGTTGAGATTAACTGCAAATCAATCGTAAAAATAGAATCAAAAACTTTGCAAAGTTGTGTTATAATAACTCAGGCAAGAAATACAAACGGTATAGAAACGGTGTAGAACAGGAGGAATATTATGTTAAATGAAATCATGCACGTTGGCATTACCGTCAGTGATATGGATAGATCCATAGCTTTTTATCGAGACATTTTAGGATTATCATTCCAAGGCGAATTAGTGATGCAAGGAAAAGAAACTGATTTGTTGTTTGGCAGAGAAAACTGTAAAGTTAGAGTTGCTTACCTGAATGGAAATGATAATAAGATGGCACCGCCAGTTGAATTAATTCAGTTCGTTGGTGATGAAGTTGATAAGACAAACAGCGATTTACACAGGACTTCAATTTCTGAGATTTGTTTTAAGGTTTTGGATATTGATGAGGAATACCAAAAACTCATAAAACAAGGGGTAGAGTGTTTATCAGAGCCGCAATATTTTGACTTCACGGATTGTGGTTTTGGTAAGAGTAAAGCTCTATATTTTAAAGATCCTGACGGGATTATTTTAGAGTTAATGCAAATGATAGAGGAATAGACGGAACCAAAGCTTCAATGTAGTAGGAAGTTATGAAAGTTAAATTTACATTTTATAATTTAATTTGTGCGTTATGCTGTCAAGATTAGAAATAATATATTATTAATTAATAATTTTAATAAATAAAATAATAATTACTAATGCTTAATATGTTGACTTTTGTCGAAAGGTAACGTAGTATAAAAATGTAGTTAATTTAACCACAAAGCATAGGAAAAAATAGGATGCTAAAGCGATTTACTTCTTGGATTGTTTATAGACATAGGAGGTCTAAAACAGTACTTCATTATAGGAGTATCCATAGGTGATTTATTTAGCAACTAGATAGAAGAGAGCTTTAGGAGGAACAATGAAAAAATTAGTTTTATTATTAACAACATTTATTTTAACTTTAGGTATGTTGACTGGATGTTCAAGCAAGGAAAGCAAATCAGATGATTATTCAGTAGCATTATTAATTCCATTTCAAGGTGATCAATCTTTCTATGATTTAGCTGTAGAAGGAATGAACTTAGTAAAAGACCAAGTGGAAGGTGTAAGTACAAAAATAATCGAAATTGGTAATGACGAATCCAAATGGGAGTCTTACTTTATAGATGCAGCAGAAGCTGGTTACGACGTAATTCTTAGCTGCAACTGGCAAATCACTCCATACATGAACAAAGTAGCAGAACAATATCCAGAACAAAAATTTATTAACTTTGATATTGAAGAAGGATCTGGTTTAGAAAATGTATACTCCATGTTCTATTCTACAAACGAAATCGGTTTTCTTTGTGGTGTAGTTGCAGCAGCAACAACTTCTTCTGATATGGCATTAGCAGATGAAAATGCAAAAATTGGTTTCATCGGTGGTATGGACATCCCAGGAATCAATGATTTCATGGTTGGTTATATCGAAGGTGCAAAATATGTAAACCCTGATATTAAAGTTTCCGTATCTTACGTAGGGGATTTCACAGACGTTGCAACTGCAAAAGAAATTGCGTTAAATCAATACAAATCTGGTGTTGATATCATCTTTGCTTGCGCAGGTAACTCCGGTAATGGTGTTATTGATGCAGCAAACGAATTAAATAAATATGCGATTGGTGTAGATAGCGATCAAGCGAAACTTTATGCAGAATCCGATCGTGCAAAAGCTGAAAAAATTATAACTTCTGGTTATAAAACAATCGATCAAACAATCCTTAGAGCTGTGAAAGAAGCAAAAGAAGGTACTCTAGCTTGGGGAACTCACGAACAATTCGGTGTAAAAGAAGACGGTGTTGGTATCGTGAAGAATGAGTTCTATGAAGCAGCGGTAACAGAAGATGTAAACAAGGCAGTAGAAGCAGCAGAAGCAGCGTTAAAAGCTGGAGAAGTTACAGTGTCTACCGCATTTAAAATGGAAGACAAGGCAATTGTTGAATTAAGAGAAAGCGTTCAACCATAAGAGCGTTAAAAAAGGAATACGTGCTTCGTGAAAAACGTTTTATAATGGATGAACGATTCTTAAAGACAAAGAACACATCATAATGGATGAACGATTCTTAAAGACAAAGAACGTATCATAATGGATGAAGGATTCTTAAAGACAAAGAACGTATCATAATGTAAACGATTCTTAAAGATAAAAAACGTTACACGAAAGAAAAATAAGTTCAACAATAAAAATAAGTTCAACAATAGAAATAAGTTCAATAAAAGAACGTATAAAGATAAGACTTAAAAGGTCTGCTTATGAGATAGTAGGCAGACCTTTTTTGAGCGTATTGACGCAAATGACACTACGCTGGGCGTGATCGCTTATGGAGGGTAACGAATGAGTCATGAGTATATATTAGAACTAAAGGACATTGCGAAGGTCTATGACAATGGTGTTGTCGCAAACAAAAACATTTCCATCGGCTTTCGTAAGGGGGAAATCCATGCTATTGTAGGTGAAAATGGGGCAGGCAAATCAACATTAATGAAGATTATTTTTGGTCTTCAAAAACCAACAAGTGGACAAATCATATATGACGGAAAAGAGATTTCCTTTCAATCTCCGTTAGATTCCATTGGAATCGGAATTGGAATGGTGCATCAGCATTTTATGTTAGTTCCTTCTTTTACTGTGCTTCAAAACATTGTATTAGGAGATGAACCAACAAGATTTCGTTTTATTGACTCTAGAAAGAGCAAGAAAAAAGCAGAAGAGTTAGCAAAACAATATAATTTCCAATTATCCATGGATGAAAAAGTTGAAAATTTAAGTGTCGGAATGAAGCAAAAAGTTGAGATTCTGAAGCTATTATATAAAGGTGCGAAGGTGCTTATTTTAGATGAGCCAACAGCAGTTTTAACGCCACAAGAAACAGAGCAGTTATTTGTTGAATTAAAGAAGTTTAAAGAAAGTGGACATACGATTATCTTTATTTCACACAAGTTAAATGAAGTAAAAGAGATCAGTGACCGTATTTCAGTCATCCGTAAAGGGGAACTTATTTCAACACATAATACGGAAGATGTAAGTTTAGAAAGTATCTCTGAACTTATGATTGGAAGACGTATCGAATATGAGTATAGTCATATTAAAAAAGTTGTGGCGAACAAAGAAATTACCTTAAAAATGAATGGGGTAACGTTACAAGATGGTAAAATCAATGTTCTTGATGACATTAATCTGATTGCAAAATCAGGTGAAATCCTTGGCGTTGTAGGTGTAGAGGGAAATGGCCAGTCTGAGCTTGTGGAAGTATTGTTTGGTTATAAGCAACCAACAAACGGTAGTATCGATGTTAACGGAGTTTCTTTGCTTGGAAAAAAGGTAAAAGAAATTCGTGATGCCGTAAAAGTTGCTTATATTCCAGAAGATCGTATGAGACAAGGAATTGCAGGTAGTGCTAGTATTAAGGAAAACGTGATTTCTAGTTTTTATGATGCGAAAGAATTCAATCACAAGTTC
>CAJJLI010000269.1 GCA_905192625.1 uncultured Clostridium sp.
TCATGCCGGAGAAAATCTTGCCAAGGTCAGTGCCCTTGAAATTGGCGAAGATGTAGTTGCAGCCGCTGGTGCAGCTGAAGCAGCTGAAGAAAAAACTGAATTCGACGTTGAATTAACAGACGTTGGAGCAAACAAAGTTAAAGTTATCAAAGTAGTTCGTGAAGTAACTGGATTAGGCTTAAAAGAAGCTAAAGATCTTGTTGATGGAGCTCCTAAGATGCTTAAAGAAGCTGCTTCTAAAGAAGAAGCTGATGATATCAAAGCTAAGCTTGAAGCTGAAGGTGCAAAAATTACTCTTAAGTAATTATTGCCTTAATAAAACCTCTGAAGGTTGTGTATACAATCTTTCAGAGGTTTTTCTACGTTCTAAGTGTATTTTTATTGCTAATGAGAGGTAAGATGAATATGTTGCAGAAATTCAAAAACAGTTTGATGAGTTTTTAGCAAAGTAAAATAAAGTATCATTAAGAAAATATATTTTTATGGGGGATAACATGCAGTGGAATAAGATTTGTCCAAGTGAGGTTGGAATACCAGAGGAAAAAATTGAAGAGTTTCTAAATGAGTTAGGGAAACATAACGTTTACTTAGATTGTCTTATGATGATTTCAAAAGGAAATGTGATTTATGAGAACTACTTTAAAGATTGGAATGCAGAGAAAAATCACAGAATGTATTCTGTAGGTAAAAGTTTTACTGCGATTGCAATAGGTCTTTTAAAAGAGGAAGGAAAGATTAGCTTAGAAGATTCCATCTGCGAATATTTTATGGATAAGCTTCCGACAGAGGGCGTACATCCTTATATCGCAGATATGAAGATCAAGCATTTGCTTACAATGACAACAGCACATAAGTCTACGACGTACAAGCGTTATGATGGTGACTGGGTGGAATCCTTTTTCTGTGTTGAACCGGAATATAATCCTGGAACTATATTCTCATATGACACCTCTGCTACCCATGTATTATCAGCGCTGGTTGCCAGGGTTTCTGGAAAAGACTTGTTTACGTATCTGCGTGAAAAGGTGCTAGATGAAATAGGCTTTTCAAAAACGGCAACGTGGGATAAGGATGATGCGGGAATTGTAAGAGGTGGAGATGGGTTATCTTGCACCACAAGAGATCTTGCATCGGTGGCTACTCTATGCATGAATCACGGCGAGTACAAAGGTAAACAGTTGATACCAAAAGAGTACTTAGATGAAATGACATCTACTTTAGTTTCAACTGCCCATTACGAAGCGTATGATGAGCAATTTGGTTATGGCTATCAAATTTGGGGGAACCGAGATGGAGGTTTTACATTCTATGGTATCGGTGGTCAACTTGCTGCATGCTATCCAAAACATGACTTTATATTAGTAACGAATGCGGATTTAGTAGAACGTTCTAAGGATATTAAGTATATTCATCAAGCATTTTATGATGTAATATTTCCTCTTTTAAAATAAAGAAGTAAGAGAATTTTGAGAAAGCTTTATAGTCAAGGGAATTATCAAGGTTGTTTCTTGGTAGTACTCTTGACTTTCTGCTCTTTTAAAATACTTAGTCCTATGTTATAATGGAATGAAAGGATATCAAATTGGGCAGTTCTTAAGTGGCAATTATGTTGTGTTGCATAATTGTTTTTCTTATGTTGTAGGAATAAAAGCATAAATGCTTTGTCTTATAACATAAAAAAGATCAGTTAAAGATGTGCTTGGAAAACTCGGTAATTTGTCACTTTCGTGACAGAGTGTCAAGGTCAGGTGAGACTTGGCATCGCACATTCTTTGTTCTGCTCAACTGATAAAGTATAATTTCAATCGGTAATTTTTTATGTAGCGTGACACGTTATGGGAATATTTCGAAATAATTTCATAGCGCGATAAGCTTCTTTTTTTATGGGGGCTTTTAAGTGTGGCATTACACGAAGTGATTTCTTTGAATTTATGCTTCTGCCATGATACAAAGTGAGAAAGGGAAATAATTATGAATCGAAAGTGGAAAATCTTTTTACCATGTTATTTTGCATTCCTCGTAAATGGAATGATGGTACTTGAGGTCGGAACAATCCTGCCTTATCTTATTAATGAAGCAGGTCTTAGTTATAGTATAGCAGGAGGATTATTGTCGGCATTTGCTATTGGTAATTTTTTAGCAAGCTTTGTGAATCCGTTTTTTATAGAAAAGCTGGGACGTAAATTCACGGTAATTTGTTTGTCCAGCTTAATTCCACTCAGCTTATTGGGAATTACATTCTTACCGTCTGTAGTTTTGTTGTATTTATTGTTTGTATTATTAGGAATAGGAAGAGGAACAGTAAGTATATTTAATAACACAGTTGTGAATGAACAGAGCAATGGTTCCAATGCGGCACTTAATTTCTTGCATATGTCCTTTGCAATTGGAGCATTTTTAGCACCATTTTTAACCTCTCTTTATATTAATATTGGTTTAACATGGAGACATATTGTTTATACAATAATCGGATTATTAATTATAGCATTGTTCTTCTTATTTAATGTTGCTAATGACGATAATCAAGCAAATAAGCAGAAAAATAAAAATGAGGAAAACCATTCTTATTTCAAAAGCGTTGATTTCTATGTAATTGGTTTGGTGCTATTCTTTTATTTAGGACTTGAAAACTGTGTGAATGGATGGTTTGTTACATATTTTAAAAGTACAAAGATTATGAGTGATACTTATGCAACGAACTTAGTATCAGTTACTTGGGTAGCGGTTATGATCGGTCGTTTGGTTACTGCTAGCCTATCTAAGAAAATTAATAAAAAGACTTTAATATTGATCAATTGTATTTTTACTGCAGTATTCTTTTTATTACTAGTGGCAACAAAAAATATAACAGTAATTTCGATTTCCATTGCAATGCTAGGATTCTTCTTTGCTGGAATTTATCCAACTTGTATCGCTAATGCAGGAACTATTATCAAAGGCTCCTCTTCGGGAATGTCAATGTTACTTGCAATCGCTGCACTCGGTGGTATTGTGTTTCCAAAAATTATTGGAGTAATTGCAGATTATATCGGTCTTACTGGAGCAATTGGTTTTTTAACTATAAGCACTTCGTGTATGGTAGTTTTTGCTTTGATCAATTATAAAAGAAAAAATATTGTATAAAAAGGTAAGGAGCTATTGAAAAATAGCTCCTTACCCATTGTTTTTATATTAAATTTATAATGTAAGTAGTAGAGATAAAATTTCCCTAACAGTTTGAGTAATAATTTAGATATACTGTATTATAAGTGGCAAATATGGTAACACTTAGATAATACTTTACATTTTAATGCAAAATCTTGGGTTTTTAGTAAAAATAATTATTAGAATTAAAAAAAAGCTGTACAAATTGGGTATTGACAGCTTGACTTGACTATGATAATATGAAATGTGCACTATTGTGGTTTTGTGTGCCCACTCATATCAATTATAACACATAATATTGGAATTGCAAAGAGTTTTTAAAAATATTTATAATATATTGGTGGAAAACACAAGATATACCAAAAACATATAAGTGATACGCTTTATTTAGTTGTATTATGTGTGTTTCTTTGACTGTCTATACCACCAAAGTGCTTGCCAAATTTGGTAATGCCTTGTAAGCAGGGCTACGGTATGCGGGAATCGACATATGTCGTGATACGTTTAGCCGATGATATATATAAACCTAAAAAAATTCAAGGGGTGAAAACGTCAATGGATAAAAACAGAATACGTCCAATTAAGCTTGGTAAAGGCGTAAGAATGAGCTATTCGAAGCAAAAAGAAGTACTTGAAATGCCTAATCTCATTGAAGTTCAAAAGGATTCCTATAAGTGGTTCTTAGAGGAAGGTCTTAATGAAGTATTCGATGACATTTCGCCAATCGAGGATTATAGCGATCATCTAAGTTTGGAATTTGTAAGTTTCCAATTATGTGAAGATGATGTTAAGTATTCGATTGAAGAGTGCAAGGAAAGAGACGCTACTTATGCTGCTCCTTTGAAGGTGAAGGTAAGACTTCGCAACAAAGAGAACGATGAAATCAATGAGCATGATATTTTCATGGGTGATTTACCATTAATGACTGAAACTGGTACTTTTGTAATTAATGGTGCTGAGAGAGTAATAGTTAGCCAGTTAGTACGTTCCCCTGGAATCTATTATGCAATCGGCCATGATAAAATTGGAAAGACACTATACTCTAGTACAGTAATTCCTAACAGAGGTGCATGGTTAGAATATGAAACAGATTCTAACGATGTTTTTTATGTACGTGTTGATAGAAACAGAAAAGTTCCTATTACCGTATTAGTTCGTGCACTTGGTATAGGTACAAATGCAGAAATCCATGATGAACTTTTTGACGGTCTTCCAATCGATAAAGATCCAGGCCAAAATCAGC
>CAJJLI010000270.1 GCA_905192625.1 uncultured Clostridium sp.
ACTTTCTATTACCGTAGGGGAGAATATTTACGGTCTTGGTGAGCGGTTTACAGCATTCATTAAAAATGGGCAAACGGTAGATGTATGGAATGAAGATGGCGGTACATGCTCTGAGCAATCATACAAAAACATACCTTTTTACATATCCAACAAAGGTTATGGAGTTTTTGTTAACCATCCAGAAAAAGTATCTTATGAAGTTGCTTCGGAGGTGGTTACCAAAGTAGGTTTTAGCGTAGAAGGTGAGAGTTTAGATTTCTTTATCATAAACGGTCCTACAATGAAAGAAGTCCTTACGCGCTATACTGATTTAACTGGAAAACCGGGACTGCCTGCTCCTTGGACATTTGGACTTTGGTTGTCTACGTCCTTTACAACGAATTATGATGAAAAAACAGTGACAAGCTTTGTGGATGGTATGATAGATCGTGGGATTCCACTTTCTGTATTTCATTTCGATTGTTTTTGGATGAAGGATTTTTGCTGGTCCGATTTCACATGGGATGCTAGGGTGTTTCCAGACCCTAGGGGAATGTTGCAACGATTAAAGGAAAAGGGCCTAAAGATTTGCGTATGGATTAATAGTTATATCGGTCAAGAGTCAGTCTTATTCCAAGAAGGAATGGAAGCTGGGTATTTTCTTAAACGGCCAAATGGAGATGTATGGCAATGGGATATGTGGCAACCAGGTATGGCAATCGTAGATTTTACCAATCCAGCAGCGTGTAAGTGGTATAGCGATAAATTAGAAGAACTGTTGGATATGGGGGTTGATTGCTTTAAGACGGATTTTGGAGAGCGAATACCCACCGATGTTGTGTATTATGATGGTTCAGATCCGAAAAAAATGCATAACTACTATACTTATTTGTATAACAAAACAGTGTATGATTTGCTTACTCGAAAAAGAGGAAAGAAGGAAGCAATTTTATTTGCAAGATCTGCAACGGCAGGAGGTCAAAAGTATCCAGTCCATTGGGGCGGTGATTGTTTCTCAGATTATGAATCCATGGAGCAGAGTTTGCGTGGCGGATTATCTTTAACGATGTCTGGCTTTGGTTACTGGAGCCATGACATTGGTGGATTTGAGAGTACATCAACTCCGGATGTTTATAAGCGTTGGGCAGCATTTGGATTGCTCTCAACACACTCAAGGTTGCATGGTAGTAATTCATACCGTGTGCCGTGGTCTTATGATGAGGAGTCAGTAGAGGTTGTCCGCTTCTTTTCTAAACTAAAAGCTTCTTTGATGCCATATTTATACCGTAATGCAGTAGAAACTTCAAAAACAGGGGTACCAATGATGCGTAGTATGGTATTAGAGTTTAGTGATGATGTGACCTGTGGTTTCTTAGATAAACAATATATGTTAGGCGATAGCTTATTAGTGGCTCCAGTTTTTAATGAAGAAGGGGTAGCACAGTATTATCTTCCAGAAGGAGCTTGGACGAATTATTTGACAAACGAAAGAAAGATTGGCGGTAGATGGATCAGTGAATCACATGGGTATTTAAGCATTCCTTTATTTGTTAGAGAAGGAAGCATTTTAGCTATTGGTGCAAAGGATGATTCAGCTGTATATGAATACGGTAAGGAGGTATTGCTTAAAGTATATGGAATTGAAGAGGGAAGAGAACTTCATACCATTGTATATGAAGAATCAGAAAGCATAGATACACCAGTGACATCGGTATCCATTAAGGTTTATAAAAAAGAGAATGCCATTACAATTGATGTCGTTAGTAAGCTTAACTATCAAGTGGAATTAATGCATGTTACAAATGTAAAATGTGCTAATAGTGTATGCTTAGACACGGAAGTTTCGTTTGAAACGAAAGAACATTCTACGATTATCACTGCAAATACAGGTACTACAATCGTTTGTATGTTAGAAGATTAATATAATTTATGATCAGTAGACGTGATGAACGTCTACTGATTTGCGATGCGGATTATGAGATAAGTTGAGCGTTTACCGATTTGTAATTAACATTATTGAGCGTTTTTGTTATGTTTCACTTTGTATGCATACAAGGTGGTAACATTACAATTTGTAATAAGACAAATGAAAGGGAGAAACCGAAGATGGGATGTAATGAAACGTATTTGGAGGAATTGCTTTTACAAATGACGTTACAAGAGAAAATAGGAATGATTCATGGAGAGGGATTATTTCGTACGAAAGGAGTTCAAAGACTGGGGATCCCTCCTTTAGTAACTTCCGATGGACCGATGGGGGTACGGAATGATTTTGAAGACACAAAGTGGAAAAGTATTGGTCATTCTGATGATTATGTGACATATCTTCCGTCGAATACAGCTCTTGCTACAACATTTAACCGTGATTTAGCTTATGAAGCTGGAAGAGTTCTTGGATGCGAAGCAAGAGGTCGTGGGAAAGATGTCATTTTAGCTCCTGGTATAAATATTCAAAGAAGTCCATTGTGTGGAAGAAATTTTGAATATATGAGTGAGGATCCTAAGTTAGTAGAGGAAATTGCAGTACCATTCATACAAGGCATTCAAGAGTTTGATGTTGCAGCCTGTGTAAAACATTTTGCAGCAAACAATCAAGAGACAGAGCGCTTATGGGTAGATACCTATATGAATGAGCGTACCCTTAGAGAAATTTATTTACCAGCATTTTATGCAGCAATAAGCAAAGGGAAAAGCTACACATTAATGGGGGCATACAATCGATTGTATGGAGAGCATTGTTCGGAAAGTAAGAATCTACTAACTAAGATACTACGAGAAGAATGGGGTTATGATGGGACAGTTATATCGGATTGGGGAGCAGTTCACAATACAAAAAATGCAGCAGAGTCCTCTCTTGATATTGAAATGTCAGTGAAAGATAATTTTGATGAATATTTTATGGCAGAGCCTCTCATTAAGGCGATAGAGAATGGAGAAATTTGTGAAGAGCATATCGATTCAAAAGTTCGAAATATATTACGGCTTATGTATCGTTTAAAGATGATAGGAGATCAAAAAGAGGAACGTAAGACTGGTACATATAATACACCAAAACATCAAGAAATAGTTCTGAATGCGGCCAGAGAATCGATTGTTTTACTTAAAAATAATGAGAAACGCTTGCCAATTCAAATCAATGGACGAAAAAGAATTGCAGTTATTGGACAAAATGCAGAGAAATTACATGCAAATGGTGGAGGAAGTGCTGAAATAAAAGCGCTATATGAAATCTCACCTCTTATGGGTATTAAGAAACTCCTTGGCGGAAACGCAACCGTTGAGTATGCAAAAGGATATTTTATCCCAGAAAAGAAAGATCATTCGGAACTTAACTGGCAAGAAGCAAGTTTGTTAAGTCATGATGAAGGGATAGAAATAGGGGAGGGAGGCATTCATCCTCAAAGGAAAGCTTTTATGGATGAAGTAAGCAGGCAGAAAAAGTTATTACTAGACGAGGCAGTAAAATTAGCCAAGGAAGTAGATGAAGTAATCATAGTTGGAGGATTAAATCATGATCACGATTGCGAGGGCTGGGATCGTCAAAATTTAATACTTCCATACAATCAAGAAGAGCTAATACATGCTGTTTTAGAAGTAAATCCAAATGCTGTAGTTGTGATGATCACTGGATCACCAGTAAGCTATCAAGGGTTTGTAAATAAGGCCAAGGCGATTGTGTGGACTTCGTATAATGGAATGGAGGGTGGAACGGCACTCGCTGAAGTTTTATTTGGCAAAGTAAATCCTTCTGGAAAACTACCAATGACGATTCCAAAACATCTAAATGATTCGCCAGCCCATGTATATGGGGAGTTTGCCACAAAGGAAACCCTTACGTATCATGAGGGGCTTTTGGTTGGGTATCGATACTTTGATACGAAAGATGTGGCACCAGAATTTTGTTTTGGTCATGGCTTGTCTTATACAACTTTTGAATATAATAACATAAGCACATTCGTAAAAGAAAGTATGGATGGAAATGATCTAAGTGTATCGGTGTCATTCACTGTTAAAAATACAGGGGATTTTTCTGGAGCAGAAACGGTACAACTTTATATAAAAGATATCGAATGCACCCTTAATCGACCAGTTCATGAGTTGAAAGATTTTAAAAAGATTTTCTTAGAAGTTGGGGAAGAAAAAGAGATTAATTTCGAATTAAAAAAAGAAGCATTTTCATTTTACGATGATACAAAATCTTGCTTTCTTGTAGAACCAGGTGAGTTTGTTATAGAGGCAGCTAGCTCATCAAGAGATGTTCGCTTACAAGCAGGAATTACAATAGAGAATAGTTATACTTATACCTTTAGTAAACCTTGACATCGGATTTCAGATGGATTATAGTAATTTCATATTGTTTGGTAGACAAGTTCGGTTATGGAAGGGTGGTTTTCGACGTGCTGGT
>CAJJLI010000271.1 GCA_905192625.1 uncultured Clostridium sp.
TTTCGAATTTATTAGAAGCTTTTGCATATTGGTCAAGTATTACATCACTTGCATCTACTTCCATAAGCTGTGCGAGTTCATTCATCTTATCTTTTAAAATAAAGATATCACTATAAACTTTTAGTAATTCTTCTTTCACTGAAATCGTTTCTTTTTCAAAACTTATCTGTTCCAAATATCCGATACTTGGTGTACCATCTGCGTGTATTAAGAAATCTTCATCGCTATCTAAGTTGTCTACCTCTAATTTTCCAGCAATTACTTTTAATAATGTTGTTTTTCCACAACCATTTCTACCTACAATTGCTATTTTCTCTGTATTTTTTATATCCATAGAAACACAATCTAATAATATATTTCCTGGATATCCAATCTTTGCATTCTTCATTTGATAAGTCATATCTTTATTCTCCTATCTATACCTTAGTCGTAATGAGTGTGCTTGCTTTTAAGCAAATACTCATCCTCAAGTAGCCCTTTATATTTATAAGAAATTCAAAGTTCTTAATAAAGAATGTGGAAAGCACATTCTCCGCGCCTGAGCGGTTTGCGTAGCAATATATTCATCTCCGCGAAGTGCGCATTTCTGCACGAAGTGCCTTTGTAAATTATCAGAAAATTTATTTTAATACTTTAACTTTGATATTGTATTTCCTATAAATTAAAAAAGACCTCTTCCATGTTTGGAAAAGGTCGAATATGCATATAAATACATGAAGAAATAAAGTATATGAATTATGACACAGGCTCCACCTGTGCATTTTTAATATCATATACGCATTTAAAACTTCTAAGCAAACGATGTATTTTATATGTCTACGATTTCCCACAACAAATAACCATGTTTCATGCATGGTTAAAACTAAAACTGTTCAGTTGTGCTTACTCACAGACAACGTTTCATCGGAATGCCTCTCTTTACGTATATTTATCTATATCTTATCACGTTCACCATAATATGTCAATTTTTTATACATGTTCCTTCTAAATCAAAATACCTTCGCAATGGTCCATTTCATGCTGAATTACCTCTGCAACAAATCCACTAAAATTCTGAGTTTTCTTTCGAAATCTCCCATCCCGGTACTCCACTTCTATGGACGAATATCTTGTTGCTTTTTTCGTTCCTTCATGGGATAAGCATGCTTCTTCCGCTTCATATGTTGACTGGCTATGTCTTATTATTTTCGGATTCACGAATGGTATAAACTGGTCTTTCATTTTAACCACGATAATACGAACATTCTCGCCAATCTGATTCGCTGCTAATCCAACACATATATCTTGATTTGCCCGAGCAGTATCTACCATGTCGGTAATAATATATAAATCCTCTTTTGTTGCATCGACAGCTTTTTGTATTAATTTCTGATTATCCTTTACGATTTCTCTTACCATTATTATTTTAAGACAACGAAAGTCTTTTCCTTTCTAGTTCTATATATAAGTTGCATTTTATGCATTACGTAACTATATTATAGCATAATAAATTAACAAGCGTAAACAAATCAATGTAAGCCTGTCTTAGCATCAAACTTAATGTTTGCTCTACTATCCTGAACTCTTCTTTTTTATTTTTACACTTCTTAAGTTTACATTTGCACTCTAATCCACGTAATAAACTAAGTTAAAAGCTAATTTTTATCCTTTCATTTGAATCATTTTACAAAATATAGAATAGTTATAGTAATATAAAATGGTACTCATTTAATTTTGGTATCGTAAGGAAAGAGATGAAATGGAGATAAGAATGAAAAAGAAATTTATTCTTTTTACAACAGTTTTAGTCCTATGTTTTATTGCAAGCAGTTGCTCAAAAAAAACAGGATCAACGATTACAACAGGAGAGCCAACCGCTACTCCAACAATAACTGAACAACAACCGGAAAATACTCCCACTCCCGAACCAACCAAAGAAGTCATAGAGTCAACTACAGAACCTACTATAGCACCAACGACGGAGGCCCAATCAAATACAAGTACAGAAAACGTACCTTTAAATTTATCCGATGATTTGTATAGTTTTCAACTTCAAATGGATGGAGTCGTTTATCAATTTCCAATGACCTATCAACAATTCATCTCACAAGGTTGGACTTATTTAGGCGATCTTAAAACAACCTTAGATCCGAATCAATATACCGTTGCTGAACGATTTAAAAAAGGTGATTATGAAGTATACATCAGTTTTGTTAATTTCGGTATGGATACTACTACTTTAGACAACTGCTTAGTTGCTGGTATTTCAATGGATCAATATCTTGTAAAAGATAATGGATTAAACATTACATTACCTGGTGGAATTAAATATATGGAATCTACTTTAGAAGATATCATTGCTGCTTATGGTACAGAATCTAGTCGTTATGACGGTAGCCTTTATACCAAATTAACTTATGAATATGATTCTTATCAAGATATTGAATTATCTATAGATTTAGAGAAGAAGGTATTGAATGAAATTTCTATTACGAACTTAATAGAAATAGAAGAGACGAAAAACAATACACAAGAAGTAAGTAATGAGATACCTGAAATAGTCACCAAATATCAAGCGCCTACAGAACTTGGTACTAATATTCAAAGTTTTATTGTTTTATTTGATAAAAACTTATATCATATTCCAGCACCAGTAAGTGAATTCGTGAAAAATGGTTGGGTAATAAAGGAATCTGATACTGATATGACCGTCAAAGCGAAAGACTATGGATGGATAACTCTTAGGAAAGATAATCAAGAACTTCGTGGAATAGCAAATAATTATTCAGAAAAAGCAACTACCATTGAAAATTGTTTTTTAACTACTGTAGTTGGTGATAAAAATACAACAAATGTAGAGATTGAAATCCAAAAAGGTATTAAACGTGGTATATCAGCTTCTGATTTAGAAAAGGCATTAGAAGGGGTAACCTATGAAAAAGAGGATGCTGGTTCGCTCATTTTTTATTCAATTGTAGGACCATATAGTAAATTAGACAATATAGAAATTGTTGTGAGCGGTGAAACAAAATTAGTTCAAAAAATCAAAGTAAATAACAGCCCAAAATTAGCGAATTTATTTGAATAGTCTTGGTTTATGATCAAGGAATGTGGAAGTCACATTCTCGTACTGACGCGCTGTCACGAAATTACGTACTACCTTAGCGCGTCATACGATCCTTAGTGGATCATTTTTTATGATTGGTCAAAATATTTATACTTTTATGTACTATCATAAAAAAAGAAACAAATTTTGATACTGTCTCAATACAGTTACAAAGTTTGTTTCTTTTTTTACCTATCATTCTTACAGTTTACTCTTTGTTTATGTCACTTATATAGTTGAATATTTTTAATAATATATCGATATCTTACAAGGTCCCTTTCAATTAATTCTAATTTCACATAATGCTCCTTAAGTAACGATACGTGTCGTTATTTGTCACAATGATCATCTTTGCTGTATTTAATCCCACAAATAACAGAACAACAACCAATTGGAATATATACATAGTTCTTGCTGATTATTGATGCAATAAAAAACATTATTCCGGAAATGAAATAAAGTCTAGATGTAATCTTATGTTTACCTATGATACTTCACTCTCCTTTGCTGATTATAAATAATCTTGTTAAGTTACTGTCCTAACAGTTTCCCGTTTTAATTTCCGAATCACATAAAAATAAGCCGGTATCAAGAACATATCTGCCATTATCCAAGCCACTGGACTTGCAAAACAGGCAGCGATGTATCCAAACTTTGGTACAAATACAAAACCAACGATGCCACGGGCAATCATCTCAAATACTCCCGCAAAAATAGCTAATGTTCCAAATCCCAATCCTTGGATTGAGAATCGTATTATATTAACTAAAGCCAATGGAAAATAGAAAATACTTACCCATTTTAGCAATACAGCAGAGTTTTTGATAATATCAATTTCTTTTCCATCCACAAAAAGTAAGGATAATTTTTCACCAAAAATAATTAATACCGCACATGATACTACAGAATATATCACTGCTATAAAACTACAAGCTTTGATTCCCTCTGTAACACGATCTAATTTACCTGCACCTCTATTCTGTCCAGAATACGTAGCCATTGTTGAACCCATAGCATCAAACGGACAACAAAATAATGTACTGATTTTATTTCCAGCAGTTATCGCTGCTACCGCCATAGAACCCAAAGAGTTTACCGCAGTTTGTAATACAACGCTACCGATTGCCGTAATGGAATATTGAAGTCCCATTGGTAATCCCATCATACAAAGTTTTTGAATAATCAATAAATTAGGCTTCCATTCTTCCTTGCTAATATTAAGAATTGGGTATTTCTTAACTATGTATATAAGGCAAAGAACTCCTGAGATTGCCTGTGATATAACCGTTGCCCAAGCA
>CAJJLI010000272.1 GCA_905192625.1 uncultured Clostridium sp.
TTACTCATTTCAAGAGAAAACAAGGCTACCGGATTCCTGAAATTCACGGCAATAGTAATTAAAATGGCGATTAGAAATATAAGAGTAATGGGAGATTCTATTTTAAACAAACAAGCGAAAGAAATTAAAGAAATGACACCAAAAATTTCTGCTTTGATTGATGATATGCTAGATACGATGTACGATGCCAATGGTGTTGGCTTAGCTGCACCACAGGTAGGTATTTTGAAACGAATCATTGTAATTGATGTTTCTTACGAAGGTGACGAGCCGATCGTATTAATCAATCCAGAGATTATCGAGGTTTCAGGTTCTCAAACCGGCGATGAAGGTTGCTTAAGTGTTCCTGGAAAAGCAGGAAAAGTTACTAGACCAAATTACGTAAAAGCAAAAGGATTTGATCGCAATATGCAAGAAATCGTTGTTGAAGGTGAAGAGTTATTAGCACGTGCATTGTGTCATGAAATTGACCATTTAAATGGTGTATTGTATGTTGAAAAAGTTGAAGGTGAACTTCACGATGCAAATGCATATGAGGAAGAAGTAGAAGAATAATTAATGAAATTAGTGGCTTGATAGGAAGTCAAGTTTAAATCATGAAACAAGGTATAAAGTTTTAAAAGAAATTACTTTTTTTATAAGGGAAAGTGGTTATTTTGGTTATTATAAATAGCCGTTTACTCTAAATAAAAGAATGAATAAGATTGGAGCTAGACATGAGAACGATATTTATGGGCACACCGGAAATTGCGGCTGTGATTTTAAATACATTAATTGAAAACAAACAAGACATTATTGCAGTTGTAACGCAGCCAGATAAGCCAAAGGGTAGAGGCAAAGAGATGGCATATCCTCCGGTAAAAGAGTTAGCACTTTCGCATAATATCTCAGTGTATCAACCACATCGTGTAAAAGATGAGGAATTTATCAAAATAATTGAGGATTTAGAGCCAGAAATAATCGTTGTAGCAGCATTTGGTCAAATATTATCACAACGCTTGCTTGATATCCCGAAATATGGATGTATTAATGTTCATGCATCGTTACTTCCAAAATACCGTGGTGCAGCTCCATATCAATGGGCTATTATCGATGGTGAAGAAGTAACAGGGGTTACCATCATGCAAATGGATGCAGGTTGTGACACTGGTGATATGATTTTAAAAGAAGAAGTTATCATTGAAAAAGATGAGACGGCTGGTAGTTTACATGATAAATTAGCAGTTGCTGGAAGTGTAGCTTTGATGAAAGTCCTAAAACAAATCAGTGAAGGTACGATGCAGAGAGAAAAACAAGATAGTTCCTTATCTTCTTATGCTAAAATGTTAGACAAATCTATGGGAAATTTAGATTTTAATAAGACTGCAGTAGAGTTAGAACGTTTGATTCGTGGTTTAAATCCTTGGCCAAGTGCATATACTCATTTTGAGGGTAAAACCTTAAAAATTTGGAGAGCAGCGGTTTGTAATGAACAAGATAAAATAGAGGAAGCAAGCCAATATACAAATGGACAAATAACAGCAGTTAACAAGAATAGCTTCTATATTAAAACTTCTGAAGGTTTGTTAGAGGTATTGGAATTACAATTAGAAGGTAAAAAACGTGTGACCTGCGCAGAATTTTTACGTGGTTATCCAGTGGAAGTTGGTTATACATTCTCTTAAAAAATTTTCCTGAATGATTCATAAAAAATTAATAGTTTCTTTAAAGCTTTGACTTAATTATGTGGTATGATAGTGAAGAGAAGCATCCACAAGTTCACTTGTGGATGCTGACTATAGCTACAGGACCATGTACTTTTTAGTTCTTGATATAGAAAAAGCGATATAAAGCAATAACAAGTGTTCTTGTTGTATCTGGCTGTAGCAATTAATCATGAACGAGATTTTAGTACATGGTATAGTAATAGGAAGAAATGGTAGAATCATGAAGGGAAACTTCCCGAACTATAAACCGCGCGTTCGCGCAGAAGGGAGCAAACTATGTTATTTTATTATGGTTATCCATTTATGTTTGACCCAACGTATTTGTTGGTAATCGCAGGTGCAGTAATTTGCTTGATAGCATCAGCGAAAATGAAGTCCACCTACGCAAAATATCAACGCGTAAGAAGTTTATCTGGATTAACAGGTGCACAGGCGGCGGAACGAGTTTTAAGAAATGCAGGAATTTATGATGTTAGCATACAAAGAGTGTCTGGTAATTTGACGGATCATTATGATCCAAGGACAAAAACTTTACGCCTTTCAGATGCTGTTTATAATGATACCTCAGTAGCTGCTATTGGTGTTGCTGCACATGAGTGTGGACACGCAATTCAACATAATATTAGCTATGCACCACTAAAGCTTCGTAGTGTTTTAGTTCCAGTGGCTAACATCGGTGCGAATTTAGCTTGGCCGATGATTATTCTTGGTGTTATCATAGGGTGGATGCAACCTCTAATTACCTTAGGAATTATAATGTTTTCACTGGCGGTTGTGTTTCAATTGGTTACCTTACCTGTTGAATTTGATGCATCAAGACGAGCAGTTAAGGTTTTGGGAGAAACGGGTATTTTATATGGTGATGAAATATCACATACGAAAAAAGTACTAACGGCAGCTGCACTTACTTATGTTGCAGGTGCTGCAAGTTCAATATTACAATTACTCCGTCTTATATTGTTATTTGGAAACAGAAATAGAGATAATTAATGTAAACTTCTAGAAGAAACAATATTGATAGAATTCAGGTCAATGTGTAAACGACACTAATGTTCGTATATTTTGAAATGAAATTCTAAATAGAGCTCTTCTAGAAGTTTTAGTACTTTAGAATGGAAAAGTAACGATTTTCCATATGAATGTGCATTAGAGCACGGAATGGAGCTATATATGAATGCAAGAGAAATAGTGCTTGATATGCTGATTGATGTAATTGAAAAGGACAAACATAGTCATATCGTTCTTTCACAAAATTTAAAAGAATATAAAGAATTAGACAAGAAAGAGCGAAGCTTTATTACTCGATTATTAAATGGCACAGTAGAGCGAATGATTACCTTAGATTATGACATTGAACGTTTTTCTAAGATCAAAACAAAAAAAATGAAACCTCTTATTAGAAATTTATTACGAATGAGTATGTATCAGATAAAATACATGGATCAAGTTCCAGATTCGGCTGCTTGCAATGAAGCAGTTAAAATTGCAAAAAAAAGAGGTTTTCAAACTCTTAGTGGGTTTGTAAATGGAATTTTAAGAAATGCGATACGCAACAAAGAATCATTAAATACGTATCCAGATGGAATTTCAAAAGAAATGCGTCTTAGTTTAGTCTATTCTACTCCACTTTGGATTATTGAAACTCTAACGAAACAATATGATAATGATACAATGGAGGCAATTCTAGCATCTTCATTCGAGGATAAATATACAAGTATAAGAATAAACGAAAGCAAAATACCAAAAGATGAATTACTTCAAATACTTGCAGAAGAAGACGTAGAGGTAATACAAGGAGACTATTATCCGCTGGCTCTTAAGATTAAAAATTATGATTCATTAGAACGTCTAGAGTCGTTTCAAAAGGGGTATTATCAAGTACAAGATGAAAGTTCAATGCTCGTTGGGATGGTTACGAATGTAAAAGCCGGGGATAAAGTCATTGATGTATGTGCTGCTCCGGGAGGTAAGTCACTTCATGTAGCGGAACTTTTAACGATGGCAGAGAAAAATTCAGACGTAAAAGGTAGTGTAGAAGCAAGAGATTTAACAGAAAAAAAAGTAGCTTTGATACAAGAAAATATCAACCGACTTCAGATGGACAATTTGGTTGCAAGAGTAATGGATGCTAGTGTATTAGATAAAGAAAGTATTGAAAGTGCAGATATCGTAATTGCTGACTTGCCTTGTTCCGGACTCGGTGTTTTTGGTAAAAAACCAGATATAAAGTATAAGATGAAACCAGAACAACAAAAAGAACTTGTAGCATTACAACGTAAAATTCTTGAGGTTGTAACGCAATATGTAAAAAAAGGTGGCATCTTACTTTACAGTACTTGTACAATTAATCGGGAAGAAAATGAAGAGAATTTAAAATATATTCTCGATCACTTTCCTTTTGAAGTTGAGAGCTTGGATGAATTTTTACCTGAGAATCTGCATTGTGAGACAACAAAGCATGGATACATTCAGTTGATACCAGGAGTACACAGCACAGATGGCTTTTTTATAACAAGGTTAAGAAGAAAAAATTAGAATTTTAATAATGATTCTAGTTAGAAGTAAGAGGTAATGAAGGAAAGTATGGAAAAAAAAGATATTAAGTCATTTACATTAGAAGAACTAAAAGATGAGTTAAAATTACTTGGTGAAAAACCATTTCGTGCTGGTCAGGTAT
>CAJJLI010000273.1 GCA_905192625.1 uncultured Clostridium sp.
AGGTTTCCTCATTAAAGCCAAAGGCTGCAATTCAAGTAATTGGTAGTTCGGGAGACTTTTACAAAGTAATCTATAATACAAGTGGTAGCGTTGGATACGCTCACAAATCTTATATTAAAATTTCATCCACAAAATATGGGACGGTTACAACCAAAGGAGGAAACTTAAATCTACGTTCCTCTGCATCCACCTCATCAAAGATTCTTGGTTCAATTCCAAACAAAACGGTATTACCAATTATCAGTGCAAAAGATGGATGGTACAAAGTTGTATGGGGAAAGACGGTTGGATATGTCCACTCATCCTATTTTAAATCAAGTACTTCCGCTGGTACTTCAAACTCAGGAAGTTCAAGTTCCGGTTCCACAACAACTACAGCAACTCGTAGCCAAATCGTTGATTATGCAAAAACATTTTTAGGCATCTACTATCAATGGGGTGGAAATTACCCACAAGGAAGTAGTTATGGCTTAGATTGTTCTCACTTCACTTACCAAGTATTTAAAAAGTTTGGATTAATGAACTCCTATATGGTATCTGCAGATCAAGCGAATTTTGTTACTAAAATTTCAAGAAGCGAACTACAACCTGGTGACCTTGTATTCTACAAATCAAAATCCAGTGGTAAGGTTGTTCATGTTGCTATTTATATCGGAAATGGACAAATTATCGGAGCAAACGGTGGAGATTCTAGTGTAACTAGCATTGAAATTGCAAAGAAAAAAGACGCGAAGGTTAAGATACAATCCATCGATTATGATTCTAGAGAAAAAATTTATGGTCGTGTACCAGGCTTAAAATAATGAGCAATAAAAAATAATAATAAGTAATCTTAATAAAATATAAAACTTATATAAAACTAGAAGGGAGTGTCATGCGGCATTCCCTTCTAGTTTTATTCCATCACGTCGCATTCTATTACAAGCTCCACTAGACACAGCAAACAGAAAAGCTTCCTCGATATGAGCTGCCCCCACATGTTAGATTTTTTGGTCTAACATTGGGGGGCGCTACAATTAAGGAAGCTTTTTTCTACTATATCTTACTTTACAATTCTATTATCAATTTCTAATAACGGTTTCAATTGATTTTCCCATATCCAGTCCGAGTTAAAACGATTTCGAATCATTGTTTTTGCTACGCACATTTTATCTTCACGCATTTTTTTAATAATTTCAGTACTATGACGTTCATAATATGCTCTCTCAGAAGGAGTATATTGTTGATATTGGATGGAATCGTAAAGTCTAGCATCCCATTTCATAAAATAAGCACCAAGCATTTCTCCTGCTTCACGAAGTCCTGGAACACACTCGTTTAACACCAATAGATTTCCCCTACTCGCTGCCTCTAGTGTTGTTAGTGAAAAATTTTCCGATAAAGAAGGACATATGAATAAATTAGATAGTGTGAATAAATCCAATACCCCTTCTCTAGGAAAACCATCATTAAAACCATAATCGCTCGTAAACACAATGTCTTCTTTATCGAGTCCGTAAAATTCTCCAACAAGGTATATGGCAGATTTATATTCATCTGCTGGGGTATCATCGCAATTAAAATCACAAAATACTACTTTCATTCTTTTTTCTGAAACTCTTTTTATGGTGCCTGCCAAAGCTGCTACTTTATCAAATTTTTTACCGGTTGATAAACGACCTGGATAAACTACCATATACTCTGTGTTTAATAAACTTGTTTGTTCATGGAGTTTTTGCACCGATTCATGCAAGTAGTTCATCACTGGTGCACAGTTATATACAGTATGGCAATATCCTTCTGGAACATTATATTGCAAAGAAAGTGGCATGATACCTGATTGATTTGGATTTATAAATCTTGTATTCTCCATTGGAGTATATCTTCCATACATTTCATCGCTTACATGAAGGGGGCGTTTGTCTGGCAAAGAATGAGTAAAAGATAAAAATCTTACATGTGGTAAATGTTTTTGTACTTCGCGAATCGCAATATTATGAACATAATGATATCCTTGGTATAAGATATCATGCATGATACATACTGAAACATCCTGAAGTGCTGATTCAAATTCTGATGCAAATATCTGTACCTCATCGTAAAACGTTTCATGCAATTTGCTTTCTGGATTTGTATAATCATAAAGCTTTATTGGCTTTCCATTCATGCTGCATTTTATCTTTACCCATTCAATCCTTTTATCTAAAAAAATACCCTCTTTTTCTTCCTCAGAAATATATTCCGATACTAATACTTTCACTGAAATATCATGTTTCAGAAGCATTTTTAATTGTTCAGCAACCACCCCAACCAATGAATATGTGCTTGAAAGCCCTGAGAACATAGTAAGTATAGCTACCTTCATTATATAATCTCCTTCCAAAAATCCTACCACCAATACTGTTATAATAACTGAATTCATCACATTTAAATCCAGTTCACAAGTACCAAGTAAACACTTGGTACTTGTGAACTGAGAAGTTATTTATTTATTAATTAATCGTATCCTCTGGTGCATCCACGTCATAAGGTTTCTTTCTAGTCGTAGTCGTCGTAGTAGTTGTTGTAGAAGTTGTAAGACAATCATTAGAAATGCAGTCTTCAAATATTTCAAGCTTGGATTGTAAAATCAATTCCAAACGTGATACTGCATTCACCATTTTCTCTACGCTCCTATTTATATCTAGTAATCTCTCTTGATCTGAGGTATTAGCTATCACTTTTTGAAGCTTTTCACCTTCTGCATTGAGGATGTGAGCCAAAGCAGCTTGCTCTAGTGCTACTGATTGAATAATATCTGTTATCGCTTGATTACGTGGTGTTCCACTTGTAGAGATTATTGGCATTCCCATAAAAAAACCCTCCATATTCAATTTTCTTTTTTTTATTACTAGTTACGCTCTTACTCGTTTGTATTAAATTTTCTTTTGTTGATAGAATATATTATTCATGTTTTGATAAAAAGGTTCATAGTTTTACAAAATAATACATTTTTTTATTTTAATTTTATAATGTCTTCCTATCTCTGATAATTATCATTGTCATTTCTCCCTCTAATAGCAATACGGCTAAGTTTGCATATATTGTAGCAAGTAAAAGTAATTCATATGATTAGGAGAAATTTATATGCTAACTATAGTATCTGAAAAACCCCTTACCTCAAAGAGTTTTACTCTGTACAAGGGACTTGCATATGATGGTTGTTGGTTTTATCTTACTGTGCATGACCAATGCCAGATAATAAAATTCGATGATGAATTCCATAAAAAGCAATGTTTCGAAACTTGTAGGTCTTATACTTATATTTGCTACGATACAAACGACAAATGCTTTTGGGCCACTGCAGACGCAATCCCATGTATGATTTACAAGTTAAATGAATGTATGGAAGAAATTGATGCCATTGATCTACGAATTAGGAATTTAAGTTATAAAAATATAACAGGTCTTTCTTACGATTGTTGTAATGATTTTCTACTCGTTTCTCTTGCCACCTGTATCGTTAGGATTGATAAAAAATGCATTAAAAATAGTTGTATTTTAAGTAGTCGCAATCGTGAAAAAGTCTTTGGTATTGTTTCAATATGTCCGTATTACATTTGTTATTACGCTTCAGATAAAAATAAAAAACTCTACGTTTACAATGATTCAGGAGCCTTAATTCATGAATTTTGTTTTACTTGTGATTACAATATAGAATCGGCCGTCTTTTTTCCACGTTCTAAAGATTCAACAAGATTACACGTTTATGCATTAATTACAAAACAAGGCTGTTATCCATATATACTAGATTGCACCTTAGATTGTGATATATTTTCCGATATTTGCGAATGTAATTTTGATATATGTAACTGTTGCTGTCCTGAAGAAGAAGACTGCAGATTTAAAAAGTGCTGTTGCGATGTTCTAGAATCAATAGCATTGGTTGAATGCTCCATCGCTCATATTTTAAACGCCGAGGGAGAAAAAATTCAAAAAGTTGTAGCTAGTACAGACGATATAGATAAGATCCTTGAGGCTAATAACAGTGTGCATAAAGTTATGGAAAAAGCGATTCGCCTTGAACAATTGTTATGCTCTAAATTAGAAGTCTTACGAGATTGCTGGGATTTTTGTAATGACAACGATTTATGTGATTGCATGTGTGAAGATATTGAAGCATGCCATAATGAATTTTCTCAAAAATACAATCCAATTAATGTTTGTGAAGTCGTAGTAACGGATATCTCTAATCTAATAGAAATTGACAACATCGAAGTAACGGATATTACAGATTCGGCAGAGATTTCTCAAGTTGAAGTGATTGATATTACAGATTCAGTTGATATTTCTCAAGTTGAAGTGACTGATATTACAGATTCAGTTGATATTTCTCAAGTTGAAGTGACTGATATTACAGAT
>CAJJLI010000274.1 GCA_905192625.1 uncultured Clostridium sp.
GAACTGGTCGGCGATATTCGCGACGAATATGATCTGCCGGAAGAGAAAGGCGGCATGATCATTAAAAACCGTTTCCTCTGTTTTTCCTGGTAACTTGTTCCCCCCATTACCGTTATTGGTTGTTTTACTGCATCCTGACAATAATGACAGCGTGAAAGCAATAACTAATAACAAAGCAACTAACATTTTAACTTTCTTCATAACTTCCTCCTTAATTATGATTCCATTTGTTATATTGCTTACCAAAAAAAATTACCTTCTAATTATTTAATAATTCCTTTGTACATCTTGTCTTTTTTATCTTCAACCTTACGTTCAAAAGGTATTACTATCGTAGAAACAGTCTTTCCATCTTCTAACGGCTGAATTGTTAATCCATATTCTTCTCCATATAATAATTGTATTCGTTCATTCACATTTCGTATGCCTAAAGAAACATGTTTCCCTGGCTCATTCTGATTCACTTTGTACGCCCCGGATAAAATCTCTTGTACTCGTTTCACTCCCTCTGGTGTCATACCTTTTCCAGTATTAATAATGCGAATTACAATCGTTTCGTTTTCTTTTTGTATCTTAAGCCATATATTTCCCTTTTGAATCGTTTCCACACCATGAACTACTGCATTCTCGAGGATAGGTTGTAATAACAATTGTGGTACTTGAACCTGTAGTAACGTTTCATCTATTTCCTTCTCAACCATCAATCTCTGCCCAAATCTCATTGAAATAATATAAAAATACGCATCTGCACACCGTAATTCCTCTGCCAGTGATATCAATTTTCTACTATTGCGATCCATACTATAATCAAGTAAGGTCCCTAATGCTTCTATCATCTTAGATACTGTGATATCTCCTGCCATTCTTGCCTGCCAATTCATCATCTCTAAGGTATTATTAAGAAAGTGTGGATTTATCTGAGACTGCAATGCTATGATTTGAGCATCTTTTCTTGCCAACTCTTCATTATATCCATAATCGAACAAATTCTTTAGTTCCAATGACATCTTATTTAAGGATGTTTTTAGTTCTTCAAATTCCAAATTCGGCATATTTTTATCTTCCATCTGTGCGCCAATATTACCTTTTCGAACATCTTTAGCAAAACTAATTATTTTTAACATCGGAACCGTTATGTTTTCTCGCAAGAACATATACAAACAAATCAATATTGGTATTATAATGACCAATGTGTATATCATTAAATTATTTAACTTTTCAAGTTCTGTGTACATTACTTTTTGATCGAGGATTGAAAAAGCTCCCAGATGATAGTCACTATTTTTTATTTCATGCAAAACTGCTGCGTATTTCCCCTCTTTTAAAATTGTTGTTTTATTATTTGAAGTATCCGTATAGGTATCTTGTAACTTAATAAATATATCTTCCATGTCTGTAGATAATAATTGATCACCAGCCAAAACAACCGAATCTATGTTATTCACAAAAAAAGCGAGATTCACGTTGTTATTCATATTAGAATCTTCAAATAACAACTCCTTATTTAACTCGACCGTTAAAGTTCCATACTTTTTGTATCCTGTGGTTGTATATAAATTACGTATTATATATATACTTCCGTTTATCACTTTAACTTTTACATCGGATGTGTTTTGTTCACTAATCTTCAAAGCAATATCATGCACTTCTTTTTTATAAAAAGAGTTTCTTTCTCTTTCCCTGCTTTTAAAATGTAGCTTGTCTTTATTGTCTGTAAAATAAAAACATGACATTACAAATCGTTTGTCATTGTAAAACTTATTATTTAACACACTAATTACAGTATTATATAGTTTTGCGTCGCTTATTTTTTCCCCATTAAAATTCTTCCAAGCTTCTTCGATTTCCTTATCATAGGATACTTTTTTAGAAATCTGAATTGCTTCATTTAGTTTTATTGATAACGATGAGGTGAAGTTTTTTAAACTATCCGTTATGATAGATTCTGTTTTCAAAATAATACTTCTTCTATATGAAGTTGTGATAAATGAAAAGATAATGGTTATTGGCACAATCCAACCTACAACCATCATAAAGATGAGCCTACTACGTAGTGAACTCTTCCCCCCATACTTAAAAATCGCCTTTTTCTCCACTCTTTCATCCTCCAACTTTGAATATAGAAGATATTTAACTCCAAACCATATAAAATACTTATACAAATTATATAATTTTACCTATATATATAATAATCTAAAATTCAATTTTAGTAAATATGTATAACTATGTTTCAGCATTTTTTATTTTAATTCACAACTTGTATAAAGTGACGATAAAATATAAACAAAAACAATGGAATCATTGTAACGATTCAAGTTATCTATTTTTTAAAATCCAATTAGGGATGTCGAAATAAGCGACATCCCTGTTTTACACTTTAAATGCAGACTATACTATGTATACTATTTTAATCCTAAAAACTCTTCAAATCTCTCACACAAGTACTTAGCATCCTCCGCATTTGACATTTCACAAAAGATTCGAAGCAATGGCTCCGTTCCCGAAAAACGTGCAATAATCCAGCCACCATTCTTTAAATATACTTTACATCCATCCAAGTAAGAAATCTTATCAACCTCAAACTCAATTTCAGGTAAGTTCTTTTGTATCATTAAACGACTAAAGATTTCATCACGTTTCTCTTGATTAAACTTATAATCGCGTTCCTCCATAAAGATAGCTCCACATTCCGCTTCAATATCTTTTACAATCTCGGATAACTTCTTCCCAGTCACCGCAATCATTTCTACTAAAAGTGCTGCGGCATAAATTCCATCTTTTCCTTTGATGTGACCTCTTACGTTTAATCCTCCAGAAGATTCTCCACCAATTACAGCATCTGTTTCTTGCATCTTAGCCGAGATGTACTTAAAACCAACTGGCACCTCATAGCATTTCTCTCCAAATTTTTCAGCTACTTTATCTAACATATGCGTGGTTGCAATATTACGCACCACTGGGCCATGCCATCCTTTATACTTTACAAGATAATAATATAAAAGAACTAAAAGATCATTTGGATGGAGGAATCGTCCCGTATCATCAATAACTCCAATGCGGTCTGCGTCTCCATCGGTAGCAATACCAATGTCACAATGCTTATCAGTAACATAGTTTTGTAAACTTCTTAGTGTTTGAGCAGATGGAGATGGCAATTTACCACCGAACAACGTATCATGTCTTTCGTGTATTGTAGAAACCTGGCATCTAGCAGTCATTAAGATGGTCTTTAATGACGTTTCGCTAACACCATACATTGGATCAAGTGCAATTTTTAAACTTCTCTTACGAATCGCATCCATATCAATTGCTTCAATAATATTATCTAAATACTCATTTAGTGGATAAATTTCTTCAATTAATCCACAGGAAAGTGCCTTCTCATACTCCATTTCTAGCACTTCATCCTCTTCTATATCTGAAATATACTCCTCAATGTCTTTTGTTTGGAATTCATCTGCATCTCTACCCCCATACGTAAAGACTTTGATTCCATTATAAATCGCTGGGTTATGGCTCGCTGTAATCATCATTCCATAAGGGAATTCATACTTCATTACATAAAACATAATCAAAGGTGTTGGAGAGGAGGTATTCACTAATTTTGATTTTATCCCTTCGTATGCAAATACTTGAGCGGCCCACTGCATCGCCTCTTTTGATAAGAATCTGCGATCGTAACCCAAACAAATCCCTTTTTCTGCAACATCTTCATTTTTCATTTTTACTGCCAGTGCTTTGGCTAGTTTTTGTATGTTAGCTTTGGTAAATCCATCACCAATAATGGCTCTCCAACCACCCGTACCAAATTTAATCATAATAACCTCCATGCTGCCACAGGCAGCTTAATACGTATAATAAACCTTTACTTCCTTGTTGCTAGTTTTTCTCAACTAACCCATCGTAACAACAACTTTATTGATACTTCCTTTTGGTTGAGAACTCACTTTATCTACTACTTCATCATTTACAGTAATTGATTTTACACCCTTCATCACATGTTCTGGGTTACGTACTTCAATTTCATAGACAGCGCCTCTCCACTCTCTTGTTACATGGAAACTATCCCATTCTGCAGGTATACATGGATCAATTTCAAGGAAATCAAATTGTGGTCTGATACCTAACATATATCTAGTTGCAGAGAAATAAGCCCAGCCACCAGTACCTGTCATAAACGGATGACGTGCACGGCCATGTGCTGTATGTTCTTTCCCTACGATAAATTGACAATACGAATATGGTTCCGCTTCACGGATTTCAATCATATCGTTTTGATAATAAGGACAAAGCGCGTCATAAAACTTCATCGCACGATCGCCACGACCTAATTTATGCGTCGGCACGGGACCGTACGCACCATATTC
>CAJJLI010000275.1 GCA_905192625.1 uncultured Clostridium sp.
GAGCTTAGTAAAAATGTATTTAAATGTAAGGCATTTTCATTTTTTTGTTTATCTGACATTTGATTTTTAATTAATAAAATTAGATTGTTTTTTTTCATGTCTTACTTTCTACCTTTTAAGGTATGGCAACATTTGCAGGAACACTTCCCTTAATTAACAATTCTGCATCTGACGCAGCGGCATTTCGTGCAAATGGAGTTCCCAAAGAAGCTGTTTTTACAACGTGTTATTTAATCAAATTGATTTTAAAATCGCATAAAAAAACATCCTTTATATATATTTAATGAAAGAATATTATCATTATTTTCAATAATATATATTTTTTCATATAGAAAATTTGGAAAATCAGCCAATACATCTGTAACTGCACGATCTATTGCTTCATACTCATCATCTGTCAGTGGTGAATCAATATATACATAAAGAGCAAATAATTCTTCGGTCATATCAAATGCAATAAGTCTGACTTTGTTACAAATTGCCCCAAGAAAAGCCATTTGCATACTTAAAATAATTTCTTGTTTTTTCATAATTAATTTCTCAAATAAAATATAGAGTTTATGTTATATCAGGCAATGCAGGAACAATATGTCTACCCTGTTGCCCCATATGAATGGCTGTTGAAATAGATAGCCCCAACGGTTCAACCCACCCCGCATCAGGCTCTTAATACCTGAAGAAGTTGTAATACAGCCCGGTCTCAGTGGAAGTAGTGGGTTTGTTGTCCGCTTTCTCCGTCTTAGTTGGTCCAGTTGTGGACCTGTGCCAAGGATTCGTGCGTACCGCACATGTCCTACGTCAGGATTGGAGGATTCATGCTCGCTACAGTTTGCTAATTACTTTAATTTAGATATGTATAGAATGCCATTTCCCATCATAACTATCAAATTCTTTTACATTATCTAATTTCCAAAGACCTGCCTGTTTTTTGAATTTATAAAGTCTTTGTGCTTCCATTCCAGCGTAAAGCACATCACTTTTTACAGTTATAGAGCTACCTTTTTCTTCTATTTCAATGATTTTCTCGTTATATGCTTATTAGCATTGTCTTCCCA
Source organism: uncultured Clostridium sp. (assembly GCA_905192625.1). GTDB lineage: Bacteria > Bacillota > Clostridia > Lachnospirales > Lachnospiraceae > Lachnoclostridium. Next base: position 1,056 of record CAJJLI010000275.1, read on the forward strand.
TTTATACATTTCCATCAGAAAACTATTTAATACTGTTTCAATACTTTCATTCATAATTTTCACTCCTTTTTGGTTTTGTTTAAGTCGTCTGTACAAAGAATACTCCACCAGATAGATCTCGATTTATAAAAATATATCCTATGTTCTCAGTTAGATAAAAAATTTCATTTACTTTTTCAGGTAGATCCATTCCTAAGATTTGACCTATGAAAATATATTTTTCTAGAAAATCATAACTCTCTTGTTGCAAATATTCAGGTTGTCCTCCTAAAAAACTCATTTCATCTAAATTCTCAATAGGATTAATTGGATAAAATTTATCTAGGTTAAACTTGAACTGATTTTTATCTCCGATGATAACTTTCGTGTATCCTTGAATAGCATCGTCAATTTCAGTAATGTAATCAAGAAAATAATCTTCTTTATCATAATAAGAAAAAACGTAAATTACTTTATCTTTATATTCCTTATCCTGAAAATCTATTTTAAATTGAGGTGCAATAGTCAATAAATTTTCAATTGGTATAAAAGCAATCAATGCTAACTCATGACCATCTGGCGCTATCACTTTATTTGAATAGTCTAAATCTAGTCCAACTAATATATTATTTTTATTGGGTTTACTATCTAAAAAGTTAAAATTAACGTATCCATTCTCTTTCATATAAATTCTCCCAAAAATTTAAGGGCATTTCTTACCTACTTTTTTCAATTTTCTAAGAAATTTCTTGGCTTCATTTCTTAAACGTTTTCTTTAAGCTTTAGGAGTTCCTGTTTTTCTTAATCCTCCTTGAGCAATATCAATCTCTCGACGTAAATCAGTATGCATTTGATTTCTACCCAAGGCCTGCATATTAAGTGCAAACTGATACAGATTATCCCCACCCAACAACCCAATCGGATCCTGATTCACAAACCGACCCACTTCAGGCTCGTAATACCTAAAGAAGTTGTAATACAGTCCTGTTTCAAGGTCGGCATACTGGTTTCGCAGGCGGAACGGCTGGTATGCGCTATCCGTTACCTTGGTTTCCTCTTTCAGACGACCCCAGTCGGTGTAGTTGCCGTACCACAACAGATTGCCATGAATGTCGGTACTGTGTGTCAGGTTGATAACTTTGTGAAATTGTTGAGACTTCCTTCCTCACCTGCCATTATTGTTGTATATGCTCATGAGCATATATACATTTAATTCCTTGTTTTATAGTGGTAATTAAATCATTAATTGTGTTATCAGATTTTATAAATAATGGATTTTCCCAATCACAATTTTTAATTACGTAAACTTTGAATTTTCCATTTCTACCGATATGGGGATACCACCCAACATCTAAAATATATTTTTTATTAAAGAACTGTACTTGTAATAAATCTTCTTCAAATTCAAGTTTATTGATTAATTCATTAGTGTTATTGAATAACCAAAATAAATTTTCATAAGTAATAATGCCATCTTTAAAGTCAATTTTAGGTTCCATTTCAAATTGCTCCTAATCTTTTCAAGTATTCTTTTTTTGTAATTGGATGTCCATGTATTACTCCTTGAGAGCATTCAACTCGTATGTATGGTGTGTCTATCCCTTCTGATGCACCAATAATTTTTCCGGCATCATATACTTTATAATGTACGTTTTTACCAAATGATAAAACTGGAGTTCCTTTTGTCCAAGCTGTTCTTTCTATTGATTCAATATGAATTTCAGGTTTATATTTTGCAGATTCACCATTTTTTGTAGCTTTTCTGATTTTAGACCAGGATGAATTTTTAGGGGAACATGTTTTCCTCCATGAGAAGTCCAATCTAAGGAATCATTATCACATGAATTATTACAGGCACCTGGAGCATTAAATAATCCGAGCGGATCAACCCACTCCTGCGTTTTCGGCGCAAAAGCATACAGGCTATTCCCACACATCAACCCAATCGGATCCTGGTTCACAAACCGACTCGCGTCTGGCTCATAATACCTGAAGAAGTTGTAATGCAGCCCTGTTTCTTATTCGAGGTCGTCTGAAAAGCGGAAACTGCATTCGTGCGTACCGCACACACACTATGTCGTGATTGGTGGTTTTATGCGGGCTACGGCTTGCTGCCATATTGCCGAAGGCCAGTAATATTTATTCTTTCGTCATTGAAAGCAGGAAAGGGGTTGAACTAAGTGCACTTTTTACTGAATCAATTTCAGTAAAGTTCAATGTCCAAATATATTTTTCATTTTTTATAGAATAACTTCCAATTCCTCTATTTAAGAAACTTGTCAAATTAATATTTTCAGCCTGTTTATGATTTAGAATATTAAGTTCATAAATATCTTTAACAAACCCTTTTTCGGCTAATGAACCATTTGTTAATAACATGTTGTCCCATATTTTTTCTGCAAACAATGGTATATTTTCGCTTGAGAATATTGTGGATTTAATTTTAGAACCATCAAGTGTTTGATTTTCTAGTAATCCCATACCGTAGCCATAATCCCAAGCATCAAGATTTACATTATTAGTAATAAAATTTACTAACAACTCTTTATATTTATATGGGCACATAATTATAAATTTTGCTTCATATACATTATTAGAATTCAAATCTAATTGATTCAAAAAAGGATTGTCGTACAGGATTAAAATTTTATCTATTTTTTTTGCTTGAGCTGAAAAGAATGATAAATTTTTCTGTTTCATTTTTTTTAAGGTATTTTCTATCGAACTAGATTGATAGTTTCCAAAATTTATATCGATATCATCTAGTCTTAAGTTAAATTCATTTATGTATAATTTATCAATTTGAATTATATTTTCTAAAAACCAATTATCTGTATTTGAGAAATTGTTAATATCGTTTCTTTTTAAAAGAGTTATAGAGAAATTTTTAAATTGCTCTCCTTTAGTTTTTTTTAAAATCATTTTATTTCCTTCTCAATAATTTATGTAATCGAACGGCAATCATAGAAACTTTTGTTGGTTTCCTCTTTCAAACGATCCCAGCCTGTGTATTCACCAAACCGCAAGAGGTTGCCGTCCTTATCGGCCATCTCGCGTGGGATGCCGATTTGGTCGCCGTGGTAGTAGTGGGTTTGTTGGCGGCTTTCTCCGTCTTCGTTGGTCCAGTTGCATACTTGTGCCAAGGGTTCGTGCGTACCGCACACGCCCTACGTCAGGATGGGAGGATTCATGCTGGCTACAGTTTGCTATAACTTGCTTACAGAGTATTTCATGTTAGAGGAAGAAATTCCATCTTCAAATTATTACTAACAACTAATTCTTTGAATTTATCAGAAAAAGCCCAAATTAAATCATCATTTATATCTTTTGCA
>CAJJLI010000276.1 GCA_905192625.1 uncultured Clostridium sp.
CGGAAATACTTTATTTTCAAGCCTTTTTCGGTATTCAGTTCTGTACTTTTGACATCAGGACTACCGTCTCCACATGCACAGTCCCAGGGAACATATCTACACATACAACTCTCTCTACCTTATAACCTCTTTCCTGCAACATCTCCAAATCTCTCGCAAGACTCGTAGGCTTACAAGAAATATAAACTAATCGATCAACCCCATAATCAATAATCTTGCCAAGTGCCTTTGGATGAATACCATCTCTTGGAGGATCAAGGACAATCAAATCAGGTTTCTCTTCAATGGAATCAATTACTTTAAGCACATCTCCAGCGATAAACTCGCAATTGCTAAGCTTATTAAGTGCTGCATTTTCCTTCGCTGCTTCTACTGCTTCTTCAATAATCTCAACTCCAATAACTTTCTTCGCTACCGGAGCTAGTAACTGCGCAATCGTACCTGTACCACTATATAAATCAAAAATTAACTTATCCTTCGTCTCACCTACAAACTCTCTCGCTGTACTATATAACACCTCTGCACCGAGTGAATTTGTTTGGAAGAATGAAAAAGTAGATATCTTAAACTTCAACCCAAGCAATTCTTCAAAGAAATAATCCTGTCCATATAAAATATCCGTACGGTCACTTTGTACCACATCCGCTAAACTATCATTTACCGTATGAAGAACACCAACAATTTTACCGTTCAATTCTAATGAAAGTAAACCTTCCACAAATTCTTTTAAAAACTCATCCTCATGAACTCCAATGCTCTCTGTCTGAGATGTAGTAATTAAATTAATTAAAATCTCCCCAGTTTTAGCAGCTCTACGAACAAGCAAATGTCTTAAGTATCCAATGTGACTAAGCTTGTGATAAAAACTAAGCTCATACTTTCTACAGACCTCTAACACGGTAGTTAAAATATGATTATAATCCTCATTAACGATCTTACATTGATCTGCTGTAACGATATCATAAAAACTTCCTCTTTTATGAAGTCCAAGGGCTAATGGTCCATCTTTTACTTCATCTCCAAAAGAAAACTCCATTTTATTACGGTATCCAAGAGATTCTGGACTACCTTTAATGCCCTCAAAATTATAATCGGTAGTGATGACATGATCTAGCATCTTCTTCACTTGTTTTTCTTTGATTTTTAGCTGCTCTTCATAAGGAACTGTCTGGTACGTACAACCACCACAAGTACCAAAATGGCTACATGCTGCTGCCTCAGTTTCTAATTTTGAATTTTCTAATACCTCAAGAAGTCGCCCTTCACACTTCCCTTTTCGAACCTTATTAATCAAAAAACGTATCTTTTGTCCTGGTATTGTATTTTTAACTATGGCTGCCTCGCCATCTACAAACACTACACCTTTGTTTGGAAACTCTATATGATCAACTATGCCGATATACTCTTGTCCTTTTTTCATACAAAACCCTTTCTTGTTCACTTCATCTTACTTTCTTGTTCAAATCATTTTACATTCATTTCGCCAGTCTTACTTCTTATTTTAACGTCCCTAGACCGTCATAGAATCAAAATATCACTTTTAATCCCTAGCCTTCACAACTCCGTTAAAATGAATACGTACTATTATAACTTTTTTTTACTCCATTGTCCACTTAAGGAATTCATTCCAACATTTCATACACAGAATAGGTAAGATGATATTAAACTTCTGCAAGATCATTAGTTCCAAAGACTTTTCTTAAAAGACTTCTACTTTCTTCTATCGGGTACTCTTTTACAAATAAATTATTACCCCAACTCTTAAACCATCTTATCCTTCTACAATCCCCAGTAAAACTTGTTCCATAGCAAATCCAATATTGTAAAATTGTGTGGTAGTATACTATATTAACGTAATTATTAACATAAATTGGAGGAGAGTATAATGAAAGAATATCAAGAGTTAATCGGAAAAATTATTATAGCTATAGCTATAGTTTTGGCAGGTTCATTGGTTGCTAATGCTTTAAACTTGGGGTTTGCAAATATTCATTCAGCAATTGGAGATTTGGGTACACTTATTAGAGACGGATTACTGCAAATTGGTTCAGCTTCATGATATTTATGTAAAATGAAGTATGTCAAAGTCATAATAATATAATAAGGACTTAAACTACTAACCATTCTGTCAGTAGTTTTTTTCTTTATTTATTCACTCAAATACCGAGCACACTTACAATCGCCTCTTTTTTCAAATACGTATCGCTTTCAGAGTTTTCTGATACATAAAATTTCCTTCGTTTCATTATTAGCTGATAATTTTAAACTCGCTTACAAAACCATAAAATATGTAATTAATTGGATTTCACGTACACCTACGAAAGACACATATAAAAGTTTTTTTCAGGAAAATTAATATTCTCTAAGAATCAAGACGCATTGTATTCTAATTCCAAATATCACTTTAAAATTCCAATCTGATATAAAAAGAAATCTTTTACACTATTTTTTGTATTATAAAATTATTATCTAATAATTCATTTATTATTAGTTTTTTATTCACTAGATTCATACTATCATTTTATATTATTGAATTAAAAAGAAAGAAATCTCTGGTTTTAACATAGGTTTCATAATCTTTACACAATGATAGAATTTACATATTTTTTTATAAAAATAAAGTTTATTTTTGTTCAATTATTTTTTCCCTAACAATAAATGAAGATTATAAGTTGTTATAACAATATATTACAAATGAGATTAATTCTTATTCTTATATGTAAATTATTGTTTTAATATATACAAATTTTAGTTTTTTTAACAATAATTACATAAAATTAAGAAAATTTACGTCAAAATTCTCTTTACTTTACTTCTGCATAGTGATAAAATATATTAAGAAAAATCAATTAGTGTCTTTGTGTTACGGACAAATGCGTATTTGTAAATTAATGTGCATTTTTACGAATCATGTAAGATTATCCCAATAAGTTACTATCAACTTATTTTAAATATGGGATTGAATTAGAAGGAGTAGACGTATGAGTAAAAACATTAAAAATGCTTCCGTCGATTATTTATTTGAAGCAATTCTTAGTTTAAAGAATAAGGAGGAGTGCTATCTGTTCTTTGAAGATATCTGCACTGTGAATGAACTATTATCCTTATCTCAGCGATTTGAAGTTGCTGGTATGCTACGTGCTAAGAAAACCTATTTAGAAATTGCTGATAAGACCGGCGCCTCTACTGCTACCATCAGCCGTGTGAATCGTTCTTTAAACTACGGTAATGATGGATACGATTTGGTCTTTAATAGAATTGCAGCACTCTCTTATGACGAAGAAACCAATGTGGCTGAATAGTAATTACTAATCTTATCAAGCACAAAATCAAGATTCTATCGAGTCACAATTTATAGGGCCCCAGATGATAGCTTACACTATCATTTGGGGCTTTTAAATTTAGATCTTTAATTTGCTTTATTATTCTTTTATAAATCATTATCAAAAGGAAGGTATTATTATGAAAGAAAACATTACAAACAACATAAGAATTGCCATCATTGGCATTGGTAGTATGGGTAAAAAGTATGCCACCCTCATTCATTCATCTAAAATAAAAGGGCTACAACTATGTGCTGTCTGCTGCAGAAGCGATTCTAACAAACAATGGGTAAGGGAGAATCTAAATGATTCTGTGTCTATCTATGAATCAACTGAATTATTATTTGAACACAGCAATGAGTTCGATGCTGTTTTAATTGTTACACCTCACAAAGAGCACCCAGATCTAGTAATCAAAGCGTTTGAACATGGACTCCATGTTTTTTGTGACAAACCAGCTGGAATTTCTGCAAGTGATGCCAAGCGTATGAACGCAGCTGCAAAAAAATCAAGCAAAGCTTATGCTATGATGTTTCACAAACGTACCATGCCAATTTATCAAGCAATCAAACATAAGCTAGAAGCGAAAGAATTAGGCGCATTGCTACGTGTTTCTTTTGTGAATACAGAGTCTCTTCGTACGAAGGCATACCATGAATCTTCTCCTTGGCGAAGCACATGGGCAAAGGAAGGTGGTGGCCTACTTATTAATCAAGCTCAGCATCCGTTGGATTTATGGCAATGGTGGTTTGGTTTACCAAAATCACTTTATGCTGATATATGCTTTGGTAAGTTAAATACCTTTCATGTCGATGATGAAAGCACATTACTTATGCAATACGACTCTGGCATGCGGGGTAGTTTTATCGTTTCAACCATAGAAGGTGCTGGCTATGAACGAATCGAAATCTCAGGTACTCAGGGGAAAATCTTTGCACAAGAAAATACACTCACGCAATATCAGTATCACGAGTCCATTGATACGTTTATTTATAACAGTCCCAACTATCGTTATCGGGTTCAC
>CAJJLI010000277.1 GCA_905192625.1 uncultured Clostridium sp.
CCCTCCTACCTCCAATAATTACGTAGTAGTTCTGGCTTCACCTCTAAATGGGAGTAGTCATTAAAGCGTTCCAGATAAAATCTCTTGGATTCTTCGTCATAAATCACTTCGGTAATGCTACTATTTTCAAGAGAAACAGCAAACATTAGTTTATCTGCTTGATTCATTTTAAGTAAGCCTGCCACTAAGGAACGTATGGTTCCACCATGTGTCACCACTGCAACTCTATTAAAATCTAAGGCTGTAATTTCGTTTATTACTTTAATCGCTCGATCATAAACCTGCTGCCCATTTTCCCCGTTTGGAAATGCGAGATCTTCTATCATTAATTTTCTTTTTGATAGAAAGTCTCCATAATGGGTTTCATTGTGTTCATCACTATAGCCTGTTAAATCTCCAAAATCAATTTCCCTAAGATCTTTTTCGATAAAACGTGGGACATCATCAAGATACGTAGATACGATATCTGCAGTTTCTACTGCTCTTAACAAATTACTTGAATAAAGCGCATCTGGCTTATATTTTGCAATTCTCTCACCCAATAAGTGAGCTTGCTCAATTCCTTCTTCTGATAAATTCACGTCCACATTACATAATGTACTGCTTTGCCTTGCATGCCTTATTAAATAAATTCTCATATATCCTCCCATTTCGCCACAAACATCGACACTATCAAAAGAATCTGCATCGTGAGTTCCTTTCTATCGATGTGTTTTCTTTCATGTCAATGCAATTTTTCACCTTTTCAATCTCTAAATTCAATTCTTCCTAAAATACTTCCTTAATATCCTAGCAGTTTAAATTTTTACATATATGTTTATTATACCATTTACAATAGAAAGAAGTAAGGGTGATTAATAATTTCATTCTTTCATCACCCTTACTTCTTTTTTTAATTCTTCACATTAAAATGTACATGATACTTACTGTTGCATGACACTTACCACTTTAAGAATTATTTATTTTTTCACTGTAACCCTAAAGGTTGTAGTCACTCCATTTGCTTTCGCATAAATAGTAGCTTTTCCCGCTTTTTTCGCTGTCACTTTACCTGTTTTATATACTGTTGCAACTTTTGGGTCACTAGACCACCAAACAACTTTTTCACTCTTTCCAGTTACAGTCGCTTTTAAGGTAAGAGAATTTCCTTTCTTTAAGGTAGCTTTTGTCTTATTTAATTTAATATCCGAAACAGTAACCTTACAAGTTGCTTTGAGGTTTGAACCATCTTTCGTCTTCACAGTAATTATAGTAGTTCCGGCTGATTTTGCGACAATCTTACCATTCTTTACTGTTGCAACTTTCGGGTTACTACTCCACCATACCACAGATTTATTTGTCACTGTTGAAGGAAAAACAGATGCTTTTATCGTAGTACTTTGTTTTGGTTTTAGTGCAAGAGATGTTTTTGATAAAATTACATTTGTTGCTTTTACTTCTTTCACTGTAATTACAGCTGTTGCTTTGATATTGCTTCCATCATTTGAACGAGCTGTTATTGTCGCTGTTCCCTTACCAACAGCAGTAACTTTTCCATCGGAAGAGACTTTAGCAACTTTCTCATTATCTGAGGACCAAGTAACCGATTTATTACTTGCATTCGTTGGTGCAACTGTTGCTGTTAAGCTCGCTGTTTTCCCAATTACTAACGTTGCCTTTGTTTTATTTAAACGAATACTTTGAACTTTTATAGAAGATGGTTTTGATGGTTCTTTTGTTGGCGTAGGTGTTGTTGTTGGTGCTGCTGTAGGCGTTACCGTTGGCGTCACTGTTGGCATAACTGTTGGTGTAACTGATGGTGTCTTTGACGGAGTAAATTCAAAACTATGTGCTGTCCTATTAACCGTAACAGCATTACTATTATGTTGTAAATCAACCGTTTTTAGTTCTTGTAGAACGAATGCTGAGTTAAAGTTTGTAGTTTCATCACTTACTATGCCCATACTACCAATGGTAATTTTCCTATCACTTAGTAAATCTTTGTTGTCTACAACATAAAGCCTTAATTCTCCTGTTGCCTCAGAATAAGTATATCTACAATGATTCGTTGTAAATTCCTTATTCCAATTCATTGTTACATTCTTTATCTTATTTTTATCTAACTGTAATAGAACTTCAAATGAAGTTACACTCTTATCAAACTCTTCATCAAATTCTAATACTAAATTTATATCATTACTACCACTCTTTTGATCAATCAATAAGCTAGCATTCTCTTTTACTTCAAGGACTTGTTCTAGGAAAACAACTTCATTATCAGCAGATTCTGCATATACATTCATAAGCGTTGTACTAGATCCCATAGAAATTGACAATGCAACTGACATTGTTAGTACTGTTATAGCTTTTCTCTTTAACATACCCTTTCTTATTTCTCCTTTTTGTATACGATAGAAAGACTCTTTATAGTCTTTCTATCTTCATAAATTAAAACATTTCTCTGTTTATCAAATCTTCATTCTTGAATGCTTTTAACGTGAATTAATTATAATATCCCCTAGTTCTTCTGGTACTTGAACCATTAAAGTATCACTTACAAATCGTTGTCCTTCTAAAGTCACCGCATTATCTACTCGGTACAATTCTGCCTTAATATTCTTCGGTAATGTTGGTAATTGGCCATCAACATCTGGTTCAATCACGTAAATCCAAGTTCCGCTACTTACTGCTCCAAGTTCTGCATCCACTGGATTTTCAGCAAAGATATATTGTGTTCCGCTTACTACCTCATCTGTATCCGCATCAATTAAAAGAACCACATTAAATGCAGGATGTCCACTATAATCACCTGTAAATACAATAGAACCTGCTGATATCACAATATTATTTGCCTCATCTACCACGTAATCATCTTTTAATATACCGATTCCGTCCTGTAATAACTCAACATTATCATCTGGTTGCCCTATAATATCAAGTTCATTGATACTTACTGTTCTTTGTCCTTTTGCAATTAGTTTTACATAAGACACTTCCTGAATATCAACACTTGTTCCAAGTTCAGAATGTTCCTTTGTGAAATATACCGTTTCATCGGAACTTTCACTATGAAATGTTCCTGTTTTTACTGATGTCCAGTCAGAACCATTCGTGCTTACTTGAATTTCATAATTCTTTATGGAGTTTTCTGTACCTTTTGTATATTTCAACCCAATGATTTGCGCTACTTCTCCTAAGTTAAGCACTACATACGCATCACCACTGTTTGTAGTTCCTATATAGGTATTATTGTAATTATTATCAATCGTATCACGAATTGCTTTGATCGGATTAAGTCCGCAAACATCATCACTAGCAGCTGTATCATTCCCAGAAGTCATATTAGTAGAAACACTCCACTTATCCTTATTGATACTTCCATCGTGCTTAATTTTAATTGGATCTAATTTATATTCCTCTGTTGCATTTAAGAACTTATCATAAGCTCTAACTGAATAATTTGCTACTTTATTATTAAAAGTAACAGTATCTATATATTCTGTAGTTGAAGCATCCACAAATGCTATCGTTTCTCCATTACGAATAATTTCATAGCCTAATAAACTATCATCCTCCATACCAGTAATACCTAAGCTAATTGTTACCTGTTTTGAGTTTGATGGGTTATCAAGTGTAGCTGAAATAGCTGCACCACTAGTCACTTTGGCAATTTCATCTGCTTGTTCGCTATTAACTACTCTATAATCTCTTGCTTCATCTGTGATATATTGAATCTTTCTTGTTTCTTTTTCGAATTGAGATGCATACGTGGTTGTAGTTTCATCAGGAACCATCCCCCAGCTTCTAAAGAAATCTAAGAGATTTTTTTGTGTTGCTGCACAAGCTAGTCTCATTAATTTGTTATCGCTATCCTTTGCATCACTTAACGTAAAAGCTTTTCCATCCGCAAATTTAGGCGCTAAAGAATTATTTCTTGCATATGCATCAATTCTTGCAAAAACCAAATTATTGAATTGTTCTTCATATGTATCGTAGGTTTTATAGTTGTAACCATTGTCATACGCTAAGTGAAGTTGCCAATACATACCTAAACTTGTAAATACATTTTCTGATTTACCAAGTGTTCCAGACGTTACTTTCTTATAAACCTCATCATAACTAAATCTTACAGAATCATTTGATTCCGTTGCTTGAGCGAGTACCGAGAAATAATTATTCGTTATTTCTGCAATTGCATAATCGCCTTGGTTGATAATGTGTCCTATTTCATGAGCAATACCCCAACCAAATAAATTTCCACTTACATATTTGCCATCTGCACTTGTTACCGGTTCACCAGTCATTAATCCTGGTATACTATCCCATTCTATTCCAATATGAAGTCCACCTGCGTACATAAATGCACCT
>CAJJLI010000278.1 GCA_905192625.1 uncultured Clostridium sp.
CCGGAGTGTTTTTGTTGCGCATCATCAAAAATCAACGTATATCCATTTGCTTCGATAAATGTGCCCTTCATTGATTCTGTGTTTGCAGTTCTCCAATCCGATTCTGCTCCAACTTGTGAAAATCCAACTACAGTTTTGCCATCCTTTGAAGCACCTTTGCCCGCCGTACCTTTGGCGTCACCCTTACCACATCCTGTTAGTAACACGGATACTACCATTGTTGTAACCATTAACATTGCTAGAATTTTCTTTTTCATTTCTAACCCTCCCATAGAATATCGTTTTACTTATCTGATACTTATGTTCGCCTTATTGCCTGTTGTGACTTTATCATACATTTTTTCCCTTTCTTACTCAATTCACTATTTTCTTTAAAATGTGGACTTTTTTTGGTATCTGCAAATTGATTAAAAATAGGTTGACTTTTTTATGCAAAAGGTTGATTATTTTATGATTGTAGTAGAGTTATTTTAATAGTTCTGTATTTCTAAAACTTTATACTAGCTTTTGATATGCTGGAATTTTTACCGTTACCAGTGTTCCCACACCATATTCACTCTCAATCGTAAGCCCGTACTCTGCGCCATAATTTAAACGTATTCGCTCTGCTACATTGGCAATACCAAAGCCTTCTCTGGCATCAATTTCATCTCCACCCATACGTACCAGTCGTTGCATTTTTCTAAGTTCCTCTGTTTTCATTCCGATTCCGTTATCTTTTACTTGCATATAGATCGTATTATTTTTCTCCCAGCCTTTAATCTTTAAAAAACCTTTCTCACGCTTGTTCTTAATTCCATGATAAAGTGCATTTTCTACGATGGGTTGCAAGGTAAGTTTTAATGTTGTATAGGATTTTATTTCTTCGTCAAAATCAAGCTCATAATCCATGATATCTTCATATCGAAAGTGCTGAATTTGCAAATAGCTCCTCACATGTTCTGCTTCTTCTTTTATACTGATAAAGTCATTCCCTTTATTTAGTCCAATTCGCAAGAATGAAGAAAGTGCTGTTATCATTTCAACAACTTCACGATGTCTCTTACCTTCTGCAAGCCATACGATCGTATCCAAGGTATTGTATAGAAAATGTGGATTGAGCTGGGATTGCAATAGTTTTAGTTCTGTTTTTCGTTGCCTTTCTTGTTCCTCTCGTATGTGAGTTATTAATTCATCAATACGTATTATCATCTGATCGTATTGCTCACTTAACATTCTAATCTCTTCTATATTACTTTTGGGGGCTTGTACCTTTAGCCCCCCTTTTGCAATTTCCTTTGTGTACTGGTAGAGTTCTACAATTGGATCGGTTATTTTATTTGCAAAAGATGAAAAGGAAAGGATTAAAAATGTTATTAGAAACATTGAAACTATACTACATATAATTATTAGGTTCCTTATCTGGTTATCAAGTTTTAAACGTACCGACTCAAGTATTTTCGTTTCGCTATAGATATAATCTGACATTGCTTCTTCAATTAGATCCGTGATAATATATATGTCGTTGTCCAGACGTTTCATATTCACATCATAATCACCGAAAATATTACTTAATTCAATGTCCTTAATTCTTTCTTCCAATAAATCAATTAATACAAGAATCCCATCCAAACCTTTTTTGCTACTCTCATGCTCTGTCGAATTCCTTAACTGAGAAAACAACTCCTTGGAGTCGCTAATATCCTGGTAAGGATCAAGAGTCTTAAATTTATCTGCGCCAATTACAATTCGGTACATCTTATAATCAATGTTTGACTTAAAATCAAAATTAAACTCAGTTGCCATTGTAAGATTATGAATGCTTTGCCGATATTGAGAACTCTGCCAGCTCATCATATATAGCAATATCCCAATCATAAGTATGACTGGGATAAATACCATAGCTTGCATATAATGTATGTTTGTCTTAATTGAAATGTTTTTCCGCCCCATGAAATTATCTCCTTTTGAGCTAAACTTCTTGTATGAAACCTCATTTATCCGATTCATGTGTTTATTCCTTAGAAACAATAATCACTTATCTCCACTGCGAAACGTTTTAGGCGTTATGCCCTGGGTCTTCTTAAACAAATAACTAAAATAATGCGGGTCTTTATACCCTACCAAATAGGCAATTTCAGAAGTTCTTTTTTCGGACCCAGATAAATATTCCTTTGCTGCATCCATACGGACCATTGTAAGATATTCAATAAATGTAATACCTAGTTCCTGACTAAATATAGTACTAAAATGATTCGGACTTATATTCACGCAAGCAGCAACTGTATTTAATGAAATATCCTCATCTTGATAATGTTTTTCTATGTATTCCTTTGCCTTTTCTAAAAGGAAACGATATTTCTTTTGAGAAAATGTATTTCTTAGTTCAATTGCTTTGATTAACATTGCTTCTATGTACCGAATCGCCAAATGGTGTGCTGCCACGCAAGACTGTATCTCATTCGCATCTCCGAACAAATCAATTGCTTGTTCCGAATCCACACCATATTGTGTGACAAAATTCATTACAGTAAGATAAAAATCCATCAAAATATACTGACGAAACATCTGTGATTTCATATTATCTCCACAAAGGCTTATGTACTTCTCAACAAAGTAGTTTGCATCTACCGTGGAACCATTCTTTAAAAAGTTGTTCACCATGTCTTTATTCCACTTTGCAACGTCCATACTTTTTATATTTAGAGATTCTTGTTTGGGAATCTGCACTGCGCTGTCCTCTGTTATAATTTGATTATAATCCACCATATAGCGATATGCATAGGATTTGCTTGCAGCAATAAAACATTCCTTTAATTCACTTGGTCGAAATACAGTCTTTCCTATTCCGCCAAAATACTCAACAGAATCAAACTCATCTACGATGTCAGTTAAAATACTGGTGCACTCTTTCACATTCCTAGCCACATCTGCATCCCCTGTCCCTGTGATTAAAAATCCATATCCTTCGGACAATCGATGAAAACAAATCATATTAGAGTGTTCTTTTAACTTTTCTTTTACTTGGAGTTCAAACACATCGAAATTAATACTCGTATGTTCCAAATCTTTTCTAGCTCTTACATGAAATAAAATAATATTGTAAGCTGGTGCACTTAGTGCTAAGTCAAATTCTTTTCCTTTTGTTATTAAATCAGCTACGCTCATGGTTCCTGAAACAATTACATCAAACAATCGCTCTCGCTCTATTGTTTTTCTTTCATTCTGTTGTTTATAAAATTCCTGCTTATATAGATTTTCTCTACGTTCTTTTTGTATGCTATTGCTCATTCGCTCTAATGCTTCCAAGAGTTGTGTGCTACTTACTGGCTTTAGTAAATAGTCGAATGCACCTAATTTAATTGCGCGTTTTGCATATTCAAAATCGTCATAACCACTAAAAAACATAATTCGAATCTCCGGTAATTCATGTTTTACCATCTCTGCTAATTCTAATCCATCCATGAAAGGCATTCGGATATCCGTAATTAAAATATCTGGCTTTTCCTGTACAATCAATGGATAAGCAAGTTCTCCATCCGAAGCTTCTCCCACAAATTCCAATCCGTGTTTCTCCCAAGCGATGCCATTTTTAATTCCTTCCCGAACAATCTTTTCATCTTCCACTAGAAATATCTTTAGCATACTCTCACCCCCACAAAGCAATGTTATAATTCGTCCATTCTATGTCTAATGTTAATTATAGTAAATTATCATTATAAAAGAAATGCATTTTTTTATGTATGTGATAAGAAGAACGGAAAAAAATGTACATTACTACTAGAATAGTCATTGACATTATTTAACTACTGTGATAGTATTCAAGTGTAACTATTGCAATAGTCATGAAGAATGTGAAAAATAGAAACTAATTTTCACACGCAAGTTTGTGCTTGCGCACCACAAACTTGTTATAAGCAAAAAGCGTGCGCAAGAATAGGGATTAAAATGGAAATTAAATTATTTGATTCAGAATTAAAGATTATGGAAGCTTTATGGAAAGAAGGAGATTTGACTGCTGGCCAACTAGCTAAAATACTCAAAGAGCAAACAGGATGGAACCGCAATACAACCTACACTATAATTAAGAAGCTCATTGAAAAAGGTGCGATTGAACGTTATGAGCCAAATTTCACTTGCAAAGCGCTTATTACAAAAGAACAGGTACAGCAACAAGAAGCAAACGAATTGATTGGTAAATTATTTGACGGATCTGCTGAGATGTTTTTGTCAGCATTTCTTAGTGGAAAAAAATTATCACAAGATGAAATTGAGAATTTAAAGAAAATAGTTGAAAAGCTAAAGTGAGGTGACGTTAATGAGTATTCTGCAAATGAGTATATCGGCCGGTGTACTAATAATTGCAA
>CAJJLI010000279.1 GCA_905192625.1 uncultured Clostridium sp.
TATGTCCATTTGTAAACAGCAGAACAAGCATTTCAAATAACATAACAAGAAAACGGACACTGATCCCAAGTGATATTTGTTTACAGCAGGTATTTTCTATGTTCTCATCTTTTTTTATCGCTGAATTGTCTTTAGTAATTTCCCTATTATCCATAACGGCTCCACTTACAGTAACTTTATACATATTTATTCTTGACGAAAATCATATATGCGAAATATAAGTAAAATATGATATGATTTTAAATGCTGAATATGAATCAGTTTGTATAGTAATTTGTTCTATAATTCCACTTACTTTTTAAGAAGCACTCTAATCTAGACCCATATCCTAATTCATCCTCCTATCTTTCAATTGCAATCTCATTTGAGACATAAGAGAAGATATAGAAACAAATACTAAAAGTAGTTAAACATTAGAATGAAAAAAAATGAAAGTGAGGTCTACATGGAAAATAAAATTGTTATCCGTATTTTAGACAGAAACAATAGCAAAGATATAAATATTCCAAATCAACCGTTTTCATTATTTGGAAGACTTATTCCAACATACATGAACGAAGAATGGGGTTATCAGGTTCAGCGTTTTGAAGAATCACAAATAACAGAAATGTGCTTCCCTGATGAAAATTATGATTTTGATGAGCTTTCTAAAAATAGCATTGTGTTAGGGGCGTATGAAAATGACGAATGTATAGGTATTGCTATTTTACAGCATTCGTGGAATAAATATATGTATTTATATGACTTAAAGGTGAATACTGATTATCGCGGAAAGCATATCGGTACTCTATTGATTGAAAAAGCAAAAGAAGTGAGCAGAGAAACCAATTATAATGGTATCTATACGCAAGGTCAGGATAATAATCTTGGGGCCTGCTTGTTTTATTTGAAAAATGGATTTAAGATTGGTGGCTTAGATACAAATATTTATAAAGGAACAAAACAAGAGGGGAAGGCCGATATTATTTTTTATTTGGATAACTGATTAGATCACCGCTTGCGAGCCTTTTAAAATAAAAAATTTATCTAATAGGCGATTAATGCTCCTATCGAATGATTGGATTTTAGAATGGACTTATAGTTTCAACGAGGTGTGTTATTAACAGTCATTTTAATTCGTCACTTTTCACAAAGCCTAGTTTAGGGAGTGAACAGTAACCATTAACGCAACAAAAGAGAAAAATATTATGTCCCTCTTTTTTCATCTTATATTTTACTATATAATTAGAGTAAGCATAGAGATTTTGTGGTATTATGACGAAAAAGGACTGTTAAAAGGAATATCTTGCAGAACATAAAAAATATGGAAGCAAAGAAGAAAACAGTGAATAACTTGCCACAGATTCCATAAACGAGAAAGCATTGGCTCACATAATTATACAGGGAGAATATAATGTTAACCAAATTAGACATCAAAAAAGAGGCTGGCGCTACCGTCTTTTCTAGAGGACTGGATATCCAACGATCGAACAAAATAAAAGAGTTTAGTGTAGAAAATGCAGATGGCTACGCCTACATTAACGCAATGGTAAAAGGTAGTGGGCGAAACCGATATGTAGTAAATGCTACATATGACTTCGTAGAAGATATTTTAGATGCAACCTATTGTGATTGTCCGGCATTCTCTGGCTACAATGGCATCTGTAAACATTGTGTAGCGATTCTATTAGAGTACGTTGATCATGTAGATACCCAGAACAGACTGTTAGCAATAAAGAACAAAAAAGAAGAAAGTCTGGCAAAGTTAGAGACAATGAAGGGATTTAAAAGCCAAAAGTCATTGTCGCAAAAAACCGTAGTACCTTCGACCACCCAGGGAATAAAGCAATTACTTTCAAATCTACAAGTGAAGAAGACACTTCCAATGTTACAAGATATCACATACGGTAAAGTGCGTTTAGACCCATATATGAAGGTGGATATGTATGGAATACAAGTTGAATTTAAAATAGGTATTTCCCATATGTATGTACTAAAGGACGTGATATCCTTTCGTAATTCCCTCTTGAGGAATGAACATGTTTCCTATGGTCAAAAACTTCAATTTACCCATACCTTAGAAGCTTTTGATATGGAATGCAGGTCACTGGTGCAATTCATTAACAATTGGGTGATAAAATATGAAAAACATCATATGCCTACACCTTATTATGGCTATTCCTATGGATATTCCCAACCTAAAATAAGGGGGTTATCCTTAGGTAGTGATGATTTGGGAGAATTTTTAGATGCAATTGGTGATAGAGCATTCACCTTAAATTTTAATGGTACAGAAGAAGCATGGCGAATGACAAGCGAAGAACTTCCAAGGAAGATGGAAATAAAGAAGCAGCAGGACGGAATTGAGGTATCGATTAATCATCTAGAAGGCTACCAATGCATCAATGAAAATGTATATTTTCATGATAATAAAATTTACCGCGTACCCCATAGTAAATTAGAAGAAGTTATGGACTTTTTACAATGTATGGCGCAGATTCCATCGCGTAAAGTTTATATTCAGAAAGAAGATATTCCAGCATTTTGCAGAGAATTATTACCTGCATTAGAAAAGTTTTTTGATTGCACAAAAAATGATTTCGATGAGACGGAGTATGGAATCGTACCGGTTCGTTTTGAAATCTATCTAGATGCACCACAAAAAGATTTCATCACCTGCAAGGTGTTAGCAACTTATGGTGATAAAAAATATAATGTATATGACAAACAAAAAGAAATTTATTTACGAGATCTAATCAAAGAGATTGAAGTAGCTAAAGTGGTTTCTTCCTTTTGTAATGCATACGATGAAAAAGAGAAAGTAATGGTAATAGCGCAAGAGGAAGATAAGATATATGAGCTTTTGGTGAATGGTATTCCAAAGTTACAAACACTAGGGGAAGTTTTTATTTCAGATGCAATGAAGCGACTGAATGTAACGAACTCATCCAAGGTAGTAGTGGGAGTTTCTATTTCAGGCAATTTATTGGAATTAAGTATGACGTCCGAGGATATGTCTAGGGAGCAGCTATTAGAAATATTAATGAAATACAATAAGAAAAAGAAGTTTTATCGCCTTAAAAATGGTGACTTCGTTACCGTTGAGGGAGAAGATATTGAGGCTTTGCTAGAGTTAAAACAAGGATTAAACTTAACAGAAAAGCAATTAAAACAAGAAACTATTAAAATACCAAAATACCGCGCACTTTATTTGGATGCCGAATTAAAAGAAAGAACTTCACTTTCAGCTATGAAGGATAAAGGGTTCAAGGCACTGGTTCGTAACATGAAGACCGTAGAGGATAATGATTTTGATGTACCAAAAAGTCTGGACCAGGTGCTTAGAGAGTATCAAAAAAGAGGTTTTTTATGGATAAAAACCTTAAAATATAATTGATTTGGTGGTATTTTAGCAGATGATATGGGGTTAGGTAAGACGGTACAGGTAATTGCTTTTCTGTTGTCGGAATATGCAGAAGCAGGAGTTCATGAGAATCGAAAGAGCCTTATTGTATGTCCATCTTCTTTGGTATATAACTGGAAAAATGAATTAGAAAAATTTGCACCGAGCCTTCCAGTGAAAATGATAATTGGGACAACCATAGAACGCCAGTCAATCCTCCAAACCATAGAAGAAACGGATATATTAATCACTTCCTATGATTTGCTAAAACGCGACATTGAACACTACGAGAATATTATTTTTCATTGTCAAATCATAGATGAAGCTCAATATATCAAGAACTATAATACCCAAGCAGCGAAGTCCGTCAAAATGATACAAGCTGATTTTAAGCTTGCACTTACGGGTACCCCAATTGAGAATCGTTTAAGTGAGTTATGGAGTATTTTTGATTATCTTATGCCAGGATTTCTATATAATTATCAAAGGTTTAAAGAAGAATTAGAGATACCAATTGTTTCAAATCAAGACGAATATGCAGTGAAACGTCTACACAAATTGATCAGCCCATTTGTGCTCCGTAGGCTAAAGAGAGAGGTTCTAACCGACTTGCCGGACAAGCTAGAGGAAAATGTATATGCAAAATTGGAAGGGGAGCAGCAGAAGTTATATGATGCTCATGTAAAACGCTTACAAGTGATGCTAGATAAAACGACGGAGGAGGAATTTAAGAACTCAAAGATTCAAATTTTATCGGAGATAACGAAGTTAAGACAGATTTGCTGTGACCCAGCTCTTTTATATGAAGATTATAATCAAGGTTCCACTAAAATGGATATGTGCATGGATTTAATACAAAATGCCATAAGTGGTGGTCACAAGATTTTGATTTTCTCACAATTCACTTCCTTGCTAGAGAGATTACAAAGGATAATAGAAAAAGAAAAAATCTCATTTT
>CAJJLI010000280.1 GCA_905192625.1 uncultured Clostridium sp.
AGTTCTTTCATCCATTCTTGATATACAAAAGGGATATCATCGCCATAATAATTATGCATGTACTGTAATTGTTGGAAACAACAGCAATGCAACGCATACTAGCATAAATGCATAACTTTTTTTCATTATTGTTTCCTCCTTAATCTTTAATTCCAGAACTAGCCATCGTTTCAATGATATTGCTTTCGGAAATGATAAATATTGTAATAGGTACAATCATCATAACCAAGGTTACTGCAGCACCAACACCAGCTCTTGAAACACCACCATTAATTATTTGTTGTAATGCATATGGAAGGGTCTTTAATTCTTCCGAATAAATAAAGTTCGATGCTTTGGTATTCCAAAGACTTTGAACGGAAAGTATTAACAGGGTTAACCAGGCTGGTTTTACCATTGGTATAACAATCTTTGTAAAGACTCTCCATTCCTTCGCACCATCGATTTTCGCAGCTTCTAATAGTGCATCGGGTATTCCCTCCATATATTGCTTCATAAGGAATAATCCCATTGGAGCAGCAAATGCAGGTATAACAACTGCCCATACCGTATCTACCCACCCTATTTTCGACATAATTAAATAGTTTGGTATCGCTGTAACATACCCATTAAACATAAGGGCTGTTATTACTATATTAAAGAATGTCTTTCCTCCTGGAATATCGTATTTTGCAAGTACATAAGCACCCATGGACGCTATGAGTAAATGTCCTGCTGTACCCACTGTAGTAATAAATACGGTATTAAATAAGTATCTTGTAAAAGGTATCCAAGATTTACCCATGATAACGAATAAATCTTGAAAATTATCCATAGTTGGATTTTTCACAAATAATCTTGGAGGAAAAACGAATATTTCATCCAACGGTTTAAACGCACTATTGATTGCATATACCAATGGAAATGCCATAAATAAGCCAAAAAGTATTAATATGATCCAGATACCGATATCTCCTGCAAATGATCGATTCGGCTTATTCCGTTTTAAATGTTTTCTACTTTTCATACCTTTATCTCCATTTTCTACGAACTTAAGTTCCTACTCGTCTTAGCATCGCTTGAATTACCTTATTGCATAGTATCATTGTAATGAATAGCAACGTCGCTATCGCCGATGCATATCCCATCTCAAAACGAATTGAGCCATAGTCAATCAAGTGCGTTACTACCGTTTGTGTCGCATAATCTGTACTTGGAAATCCTGTCAAAGCAATTGGCACATCTGCAATTCCAAAGGACTGGGTTATGGTCATTACCGCACCAAACAAAAGCATTGGTTTCATACTTGGTAACGTAATATACCATAATTCCTGCCATCTATTTTTGACTCCGTCAATATATCCTGCTTCGTATTGCTCTCGATCAACACCTTGTAAACCTGCAACAAAGGCAAGGAATCCTGTTCCAAGACTCATCCATAATGTTACAATTAGAACCACTTGTAACATATAAGCAGGATTTGTTAACCACAAAATAGGCGCATTGGTGAAACCAAACTTCATTAAAAATGCATTTATATAGCCATAGGCATCCCCAGAAAACATAATTGCCCATATTAAGTATACCTGACCTGATATTGTAGGTGCATAGAAGATAACGACTGCAAATGCACGCAACATCTTTGGTAATTCATTGATGAACCAAGCAAATAAAAATGCCGCCATATATCCGATGGGCCCTGTAATTGCTGCAAGTAAAAATGTATTCTTTACTGCAGTTAAAAACACATCGTCTGCTAAAATTAAGTTTATATAGTTTTGAAGTCCTATAAATTTAGGTGGTTCTAAAACATTAAAATATGTAAAACTTAATACCAATGATGTAACAACTGGAATTACATAAAACAGGGTAAATAAAACTGCATATGGTGCTAAAAACAAATAATAGGTTTTACATTTCTTTGCTTTTTTCCATGCAATGATTGCATTTTTCTTCTTTATACTAAGGTATTTCTTAAAAAACTGAATCATCCTAATCCCCCCTATCTTTCATCCAGTCCGAATTCTAAGCGCTTTTTACTTATTTCCTCGTTAATTGTTCTAGCATAATCTAAAAGTGTTTCTCTGGCGTCTTCATTTCTATTAATTATTCTACGTATTGCGTTGGTAATATGTCTTCCCGTGTAATATCCACCGGCTACTTCTCTAAGACCTACGGTATACGTCCTCTGCTCTTTTAATACTTCTTGCTGACTTTTACTCCATGATAATTGTTCAAATGCGTTCATGTTCGCAGTTGCATATCTCGCAGAAGCTCCCATGACACTTTCCATTTCTTGACCAAAACGAACCTGCGTCTCGGTACTTACCCACCACTTCATAAACTCCCATGCATTTGCTTTCTTTGATTCACTCTCCTGAGCCAGCATCATAGTTCCACTTCCACTGGTATGGCAAGAGCGATCAATTGTACCATCTTCTTTTAATGTTCCTGGTATTAGTGTAAAGTCCCAAAGGCCCCTGATTTCAGGTGCAAATACAACTAAGGTATTGAATGCGCTATAATCTTGTATACCAATTGGCATTTCACCAGACCGGAATCGATTTACAAAATCATAGATGGTTGGTAATTTATAATGAGTAAAGAACTTTGTAAATGTACTAAATGCTTGAACTCCACTTTCTTCATCTATTAATGTAGAACGCCCATCCTTACTATATAAGGCACCACCATTTTGATATAACAATGCAAAAAAGCTTGATAAGTCAGGAGATGAAGCATTACCGATGACACGCTCAGTTGTAGGAATCGCTACTGCCATATTGTTTTGCTGAATAATAGGTAATATAGCAATTAAATCTTCCCAAGTATTTGGTACATCAATCTTTAACTCTTCTAATATGTCTTTTCGATAAAACATAACGTTAAAATTCTGAGTTTCTGGTAATGCATAAATTCCATTTTCAAATTTAAATGGTTCGTAGGCACTTGGAAAAAAATTCTCAAGCACTTCTTCATAATCTGAAAACTGTGTTAAATCTTCTACCGCACTTCTTAGTGCATAGTTAACAGGTTCCCCTTGCCCAACGGATAATACCACATCAGGCCCCGTACCCGCGATTACTGCATTGAGTAAGGTTCCTGCTTCTACGAGTTTTACGTTTACTTTAATATCTGTATTTGGTATAAATGTATCATCAATCATTGCCTTTAAAATGGTACTTTGATCACGTCCCGATAATATCCATACCTCAATCGCTTCATCTTTCTCATAAACATCACCAACTGCATTATAATCCTCAGTGAATGATGCTACAAACGATCGAACTTCATGAATTACCTTATCAAACAAGTTCTCTTTTACGACGTTTGGTTTTGTATCTAATCCAGTGATTGTGAAATAATCAATATCCAGTGGTGCCTCGCTCATAGTTAATATAGAAGTTCCTAGCGCACTAATGTTGTCTCTAAAGTTTTGAAAACTTTTTGGTATTTTATCGGGATTCTTAACAAACCGTTCTAATTGTTGCGCTAAGGTAAGCGCCGCTGCAACCTGACTTGCCTTCTGCCCAGTGTATTTAACGATATCATCCACTATTTTGTATAACCTTTTACTTTCTAATTCCATTGCATTGATAATCTCTGGATACACCTGATCAATTTTATAATCTCGATATTTATCCGGAGTCGTCCCTGTTAGTATCAATATTTTTCGATACATTTCATTCAGACGATACACAGACTCTTCCATCTGATTTAATATAAGACCAAGATCGCCTAGCGTAACCTCTAATTTAATAGAATGCTTACCTTGTGTTAAATAAAATTGATATGGATTACCATTTACATCTTCCAAGTTTAATGACTCCCATTTATTACTATAGCGGAAACTAATCTCGTTTAACTCTGAAAATGGTATCTCCCCATCAATATAAATCGATCGATTGGATACAAATCCACGATTATAATTCTGTCGTCCTTTTAGGGCTATATTGTAGTAACCATCTTGTGGTACTTCAAATTCCCACTCAATCCATTGTCCAGCAACTCTCCAAGCATTGCCACCGATCATATTTAATTTTATCTTTGAAACGCTATATGGTACTGTATTAGAGGAAGAACGATCATAGATCGCGTAAAGGGATGGTGAAGATCGAAGTGTAGCATTCTCTCCCTGTACCACTTGAATATAATTTTTTGCTTCTTCTGATACAGCAACCGTAGGTAAACTTTGTTTATATGCTTCATAGTTTTTCTTCTGATCTAGACTTTTTAATGTTAATGACTTAATAATAACCGGTTCATTTACTGATTCTAATCCAATGGTATTATTACCTTCGTCAAAATAAAAAGTATAAGGTTCCGCGTAATATCCTGAGTGATCTTTAAAAAATCCTCC
>CAJJLI010000281.1 GCA_905192625.1 uncultured Clostridium sp.
AAAGGTAGCTCCTTGCGACAAAGGAATAGGAAATATAGTTCTAAATCCATTGATTACATCCAGCATAATTAACAATGGAATTTTATGAGGATGTTTTTCTATGTAAGCATCCTGTATTTCCTTATATTTTTTTGCACCCAATAAACCAATGATAGAACCCGCTTCTGAAATACTTTCCTCAGTGATTCCATTTTCTCTTATTGGGCCAGTAAGTTCTGCTTCATTTACGAAAAATCCACTGGTCACTTGCAACAGCTGATTTATTTTCTCCGTAAGACTCATTTCACCAACTAATTTTTTTAAATTCTGTTGATCCATTGCACGTCCTTTCTCTTACACAATACAGTAATGTTTTATTCTATCGTCTATATCTTTTTAACGGAACCTCGTTTCATAATAACAGAGTCATACACGATGTGCTGTGATTTTTCCCCATTCATCATTCCCTGCAGCAGTGATACTGCAGACAAAGCCATTTCTGTTGCAGGCTGGTACACGGTATCCAAAGCCGGATTATAAAATTCCATCATTTCTATTCCATCAAATCCTATAATTGAGATGTCTTCCGGTATTCTCTTACCTCCACTCAGTGCCGCCTTTGCTGCTCCAATTGCCAATACGTCAGAAAAGGCAAATACAGCAGTCATATTCGGATTTTTTTGCATTAACTGTTTCATAGCCATAAATCCCGTACGAAAACCTGTACCACTTACAGGAAGTCCAGTAGATATCAAATTATGATCCACTGGAATACCGCTTTCCTCCAATGCTCTTATATATCCTTGATAGCGTAATATATTCGGAGTAACTAGAGTGTCTGAATCTTTGTATAAAAACCCTATATTCTTATGTCCCATTTCAATCAAGTATTTCGTTGCTTTATAAGCCTCTTTTTCATCATCAATAATTACACTGGAATAAAGTGCTGGGTCAACAAATCCTTCAGAACTTACAGTAAGAAGGACCGAGGGAATCCTAAGTTGTTTGAATTTTGCCTCAGTGTAGGAAGAAAAGGACCCACCCAAAATGATTACTCCACATAAATTACTATGCATAGACTCACTGATTGCAATATCAAGTTCATCTGAACTATCATCTACGTTCTGAATCAAAAGAGGATATCCTCTAGATTCCATTTCAATTTCTATGACATCCATCATCTTGATAAAAAATGGATTGGACATGTACTTGACAATCAACGCAATATTTTCAGATTGAGTTAATTTCAGATTTCGTGCGTTATTATTCGGGATATAATTATATTCATTGATTACATCCATTACTTTCTTTCTTGTCTTATCACTGACTTTCCCTGTTTGATTTATAACACGAGAAACTGTTGCAATACCCACGCCTGATAGTCTTGCTATATCCTTAATATTGATGTTTGCCATTATGTACCTCCATTATCAAGATTTTATTAGAGAAACTTTATCCAAAAGAGGCTGTTGCAAAACGCTATGTTATTGTTGTGCAACAGCTCTTTTTATTAGTTTGTTACAACAGGAGTGAAGGATGATAGTTGATTATTTAATTCTTCTATAACCTTATCGATTCCTGCCTTTGTTAACTGATTTCTGTATTCCTCAATTGCAGCCTCAACATTATCGGTCTTACCTAACATAAGCTGAATACCAAGTGTTGAATTTACGTTACTTATCGCTGAAAGTTCCGTACTTACCTTAGATGAATCAAAGCTAAATCCTGTGTAAGGGTCACTAAGATAAACCTTACTCCACTCAGCCATTTTTTCGTAACGACTTGGATGCTCTGTTTTCACTGGAATCTTAAATTCAGAGTTACTAAATGCCCATCCTGCAAATCCGCCTGCATCTACCTTTTCATCGTAACTTGCAGGTTTTTCAAGGAAGCCATCTGCTACTTGATATTGACGGCCTTCAATACCATACTGCCATAAATCATAGTAGGATTCATCTGTTAAGAATTTTTCAATCGCCATAACACATCTTTCAGCATTTTTTGAATTCGCATTTACAACTGTGATATCCTGTGCTGGTGAACTTTTCATTATTTTATTCGTAGTTTCACCAAAGTACCAAGCAGCAATATCTTGATCTGGTAATTGACCATGAATATTTGTATAGTTTCCTGTCCAGTCTCCTAAATGTGTTATGTAAGAAGACGATTGACCATTCTTATACATCTCTTTATCACCTGTAGACGCGGATAAAATATCCTTAGGCCAATAACCTTTTCCTTCCCATTCGTCTAACATTTTAACAAACTGTACAAATTCATCCGTAAATGCTGGGTGAACAATATCGTTAATGTTTTTGTAATCACGAGTTACTAAAAACATTTCTTCATTAGATATACCAGGAGCAGGTACCCAGTTTCCAGTTAATTCAACAAGCATTTTATAAAAATCTTTAAATATATTAGAATCACCATTAAAAGGATAAATGCCATTTGCTACGGAAGCGTCACAATATGCAATCATAGATTCTAAATCTGTAACTTCACTTATACCCCATTTTGCACAATTCGCTTTATTATATACAAATCCAGTATTGTTATAGCCTGAACCAAGGCTAGGTACTCCATAGATTTTACCCTCTGATGATGTTGCAGCCCAACTTGATGCTGGAACTTTTTCTTTCAATGTTGGAGTATACTTATCAATGATATTTGTAATATCATATAAAGAACCCTGTTTAGCAAGTGTGTAAAATGGTACAGCAGTAGTTGCTGAAGCATAGGCCATATCAAACTCTTCACCAGAAGCCCAAATGAGCGGATACTTTGTACCGATATCACCCCAATCGATATACTTAATTTCAATGGATGTGTTGATATCTTCTGTCAGCTTGCGATTGATTTCTGCTAAAATATCAGCGTTCGCTACCCCAGCGGAACCATAAAGATACAGGCTAAGTGTGACATGCTTCGATAAATCCACATTTCCCTCTGAATCATTGCCTGTTTGGTTTGTTTTTGCCCCTTTACTACATCCAGCTAATAGCACGGTAGTTAAAGTAAGGCACAAAATACTAGACACAACTTTTCTTAATTTCATACTTTTTCCTCCTTTTATTTTATAGTTCTTCTACTTATAAGTAAAGACTATAATTTTGATTTAAAATTACTCACCCTTTCACGGAACCCATGGTAAGTCCAGTTACAAAATACTTCTGTACAAATGGATACAGCAAGATAATTGGTCCTATCGTTAATACTGCCGTAGCCATCTTAACAGACTGTGTTGGCAATGATTGTATATCAATAACATGCCCCTGACTTGTTAAAGCCTCAATATTAGCCTGATTGATCATCTTTTGTAAATAATATTGTAGTGGATACTTGGATGGCGTATCAATATATAAGCTAGCGTTATACCATTGATTCCAGTAACCTAAAGCAAGGAAAAGTCCTACCGTAGCCAAGGAAGGAATGGCTAGCGGCATAAAAATTTTGCGGTATATGGAGAAAGCACCAGCGCCATCCATCATTGCAGATTCATACAATTCATCCGGTATGGCCTTCATAAAGTTTCTCATTAGAAATATTGACCATGCACTAATAAGACCTGGAAGAATCATTGCCCATAAACTGTCTTTTAAGTGAAGATATCTTACATTTAAAATGTAAGAAGGTACTAAACCGCCGCTAAATAAAGTAGTAAAGTATATGAAAAAGGAAAAGAAGTTTCGATATCTAAAATCCTTACGATTAAGTACATATCCTGCCATAGACATAGTAAGTAAACCAAGCACAGTACCTACCACAGTAGTTGTAATAGTCACTTTATATGCGTCAATAAGTTTCGTCGGATTGTCCAGTAAATACTTATAGGCTGAAATTGATAATTCTTTTGGAAATAATTTATACCCTTCTGCAACAATCTCTTTCTCTGTCATGAAGGAGGAGGTGATCATTAACGCAAATGGAAAAAGACAAATGATTGCGAAAATTCCAATTACTGCATAACAAATTATATTTAAATTTCGATTACTTTTACTCATTTTGATGGTATTACCTTTTTGATGACTTTTTTTCATCTTATACCTCCTTTCATTAAAATAGTGCACTATCTGGTTCTATTTTTCGAACGATAAAATTAATAGTTAAAACTAAAATTAAACCAAACACTGACTGATACAAACCTACAGCCGCACTTGAAGAGAAATTGAAAGAACCAATTAAACTACGGTATACATAAGTATCAATAATATCTGTTGAGTGATAAAGCAGTGAATTGGTACCGATGAGGTTATAAAACAGATCAAATGATACTCTTAAAATTCCTCACAAACCAAATAACACTAACAAAACAAAGAGTGGCGGTAGAAGTGGAACAGATACACAACG
>CAJJLI010000282.1 GCA_905192625.1 uncultured Clostridium sp.
TAAAAAACTATCTTCCAAACGAATCGTAATCGTAAGATCATCAAACAGTATTTCACCATTCCGTAAAATATTATAATCCAAAACACTCTTTTCCTGGATTTCTGCATAAAAACTTTCCAGGTAAATATCCCATAGGTTTGCTGGAGTATATTGCGCAGATAGCTAATAAGTATCAAATAATTCTACACGATTCATCGTTCTAGAAAATAATTGCTTTTGTAATAAAGCTTCCATTTTCTTTATAATCTTGTGACCGATTAATCTTTTGCTACTTATATAGACTAAGATACGATTGGTCGTTCTAGAGGCTGCAACCCTTAGAACGACCACTTCTTCAAACATTTCTAATAACGTTTGTTCCACTATTAAATTTTCAAATACCTCAAAAAACTGCATGTCTTTCAACTCCTATTTTAGCAGGTAAATGAATCAAGTTGTTTATTACACCTATTTAACAAGTAAATGAATCAAGTTCCTTTTTTAATTCCTGTAATAGCTCTTCTTCTTTTACCGTTCGAACAACTTCACCTTTTTTTATGATTAAGCCTACGCCGTTACCGCCTGCGATTCCCAAATCAGCTTCCTTCGCTTCTCCAGGTCCGTTAACGGCACAGCCCATGACTGCTACTTTAATATCCAAATCATATCCTTGCACCATATCTTCCACTTGTTTTGCTAGACCAATTAGGTCGATTCTTGTACGTCCACATGTAGGACAAGAAACTACCTCAACTCCACCTTTTCTTAAACCAAGTGTCTTTAAGATAATTTTTGCAGAACGGATTTCTTCGATTGGTTGATCCGTTAAGGATACTCGAATTGTATCTCCAATTCCTTTATTTAATATTAAACCTAATCCGATTGCTGATTTAATATTTCCTGCTACAATGGAACCAGATTCTGTGATTCCAACATGCAGTGGATAATTGGTCTGTTGTGCAATTAATTCGTGTGCTTTTACGCACATCATTACATCGGATGATTTTATACTGATTACTAAATTGTCATATCCAAGGTCCTCGATAATTTTCACCTTATCAAGAGCACTCTCAACAATTCCTTCCGCAGTTACATGACCATACTTTTCAATCAAGTGCTTCTCTAAAGAACCACTATTTACTCCAACACGTATTGGAATATTTCTTTCTTTTGCAACATTAATAACTGCTTGAACTCGATCGATATCACCGATATTACCAGGATTGATACGAATCTTATCCGCTCCATGTTCCATCGCAGCAATTGCCAAGCGATAGTCAAAATGGATGTCTGCAACAAGTGGTATATGAATCTGCTTTTTTATCTCTGCTAACGCATGTGCAGCCTCCATTGTTGGAACTGCACAGCGAATAATATCACAGCCTACTTCTTCTAATGCTAAAATCTGAGCAACTGTAGAATTTACATCTTCTGTTTTTGTATTTGTCATCGATTGAATTAATATTGGATTTCCTCCACCTATTTTCTTATTTCCAATCGTAATTACTTTTGTCTGCATTCTATGCATAATTACCTCCACACTGCCTACTGGCAGCTTAAAACCTAGTTCGAAAGTATACTATCGCTTTTCTCTTTACTTAAGCTTTATACGTATATATAAAAAGATGTCATTCTTTTAAATAAACTTATACTAAGATAATAGCAATTCCATAATCTTTTTGCGAATCTATTATAAATTTCATATAAAGCTTTTTCTAACTTTGATTGGTTCTTTCCTTATTACAAATCATTAATTCGTTAAAGTCTAAAGTATATTTCGTATATCATTAAAGAACACAAATACCATTAACATCATTAATAATACAAATCCAATCATGTGAACAAAACCTTCTTTGTCACGATTGATTGGTTTTCCTCGGAAGGCTTCAATTATTAGGAACAATAATCTACCACCATCAAGCGCAGGTATTGGTAATAAATTCATTACACCAAGGTTGGCACTTAATAAGATTGCCCAGTTTAATAGATTTACAATTACCATTTGAAAACCATATTCTTTTGATGATTCAACCGCATTTCCAATTTCACTTACAATACGTACTGGTCCGCCAAGGTCTTCTGCACCAACTTTTCCAGTAAATAACTGTCCAAGACTTTTTACAGTGGACGTAATCCAATAACGTACTTCAGAAAAACTATAACGGAATACACCTAAAACACTTGTCTTTTCATATCCTTGATTGTATGCGAATCCTAATTTAACACTTTCATTCGCTTTTGGAGTAACTTCAACGGTAACACTTTCCCCATTTCTTTCATAGGTAAGGGTGATTTTTTCATTGGTAAGTGGATTTTGTTCAATGTATTGATTTAATTCCATGCCTGAATTGATCTTAACACCATTGATTTCCGTAATAACATCACCAACCTGAAGACCAGCTAAATAAAGAGGATAATCTTCTGATATAGTTGTAATTTCTGCTTTGGTGCTATCAGGATTGTAATAAAAACCAAGCAAATAATTTTTAGTTAATTCCGGTGTTATCGTAGTTTCCATTTTTTCACCATTACGCTTAAACTCAATTGCAACGGGTTCGGTTGCCGTAATTGGATCAAAGTAATTCTTTGACCAAATATCTCTGGCAAATACA
The DNA here is from genome assembly GCA_905192625.1 of uncultured Clostridium sp. Lineage (GTDB taxonomy): Bacteria > Bacillota > Clostridia > Lachnospirales > Lachnospiraceae > Lachnoclostridium. Next base: position 2,592 of record CAJJLI010000282.1, read on the forward strand.
ATATTGGCACCATTGAATTCCGTGATAATATCACCTGGCATTAATCCAGCTTCAGCCGCTGGACTATTTTCTTCCACTGTTGTAACTCTAGCTGGATCATATCCAATAATTGATATCATGATTAACGCCATTAAAAATGCTAGTATAAAGTTAAAGAATGGTCCAGCAAAAATCGTAGAAATTCTTGCCCATACATTTTTATTATTAAATGCTCCTTGATCATCACAAAGTTCATCTTCCCCTAGCATCATACAAGAACCACCAATAGGAAGTAATTTTAAGGAGTATCTTGTTCCACCTCTTACGAAACTTAAAAGTCTAGGTCCCATACCTAGTGAAAATTCTGTTACTGTAATTCCCGCTCGTTTGGCTAATAAAAAGTGTCCTAACTCATGAAAGGTTATGACTAAGCCAAATATTAAAAAAGCTATTATTATCTTCATTTACCTACCTCACTTTCATTTTAAAGAGACAAGTTCTTAAGGTCTCTCTCTATAAAATCATATGTTTCTTGCTCAATAAAAAGAATTTGAGAAACATCTGGATTTTTTAATACGGTATGATTTTGCATCGATCTTTTGATTACATCTGTAATTGCAAGATAAGAAATTTCTCGATTTAAAAATTTATCAACTGCAAGTTCATTCGCAGCATTATAAACCGTCGGCATACTTCCACCAATTCGCATTGCCTCAAAAGCTAACGCAAGCCCTGGAAAGTTTTCATAATCTGGCTTATAAAAGTCAAGTTTTGCTAAAGAAAACAAATCAAGACGATCTCCTGGTAAGTATTTACGCTCCGGATAATAAAGTGCATATTGGATTGGCAACTTCATATCTGGTGTGCCAAGTTGCGCTATAATGCCGCCATCCCTAAATTCAACTGCAGAATGAATCACGCTTTGTGGTTGAATCACAACTTCAATTTGATCAAGGGAAACATCAAACAGCCATTTTGCTTCCATTACTTCAAGCCCTTTATTTACCATCGTAGAGGAGTCAATTGTAATCTTACGCCCCATCGCCCAATTTGGATGTTTTAAAGCATCTTCCACCTGAATATTTTTTAATTCTTCTCTTTTACGCCCACGGAAAGGACCTCCAGAAGCGGTTAAGATAATCTTTGATATTTCTTCATGATTATTACATCCTTGTAAGGATTGAAAAATTGCAGAATGCTCACTATCTACTGGTAGTAATTTCACACCATATTCCTTGATGAGTGGCATAATAATATGTCCCGCCGTTACTAGGGTTTCTTTATTTGCAAGTGCAATATCTTTTTTTGCCTTAATGGCCTCAATTGTTGGAAGGATTCCTATCATACCAACGACCGCAGTTACTACCATTGAAGCACTCTCTTCTATCGCACAGGCAATTAATCCATCCATTCCTGTAACTACTTCTACTTCCATATCAGAGATATTTTTTTTAAGTTCAACTGCCTTTTCTTCATTAAATACACAAACAATTTTAGGATTAAATTCTCTAATTTGTTCTTCAAGAAGTGTTATATTATTGCCTGCTGCTAATGCAGATACTTTTATATCTTTATTATATCGAATAACTTCTAATGTTTGGGTTCCTATTGATCCAGTTGAACCCAAAAGTGAAATTGTTTTCATCATTCATTGCCTTTCATGTTTCGTATATATTTCTTTTTCTAAGTCATATTAATTAGCTAAGCTTATTTTTCTTGATTAATTAAAACACATTACATCAATAAAATCTTATA
>CAJJLI010000283.1 GCA_905192625.1 uncultured Clostridium sp.
AATGCAATTATTTATGACACAAAGCTTCGAATAAATTACTAGATAGGACAAGTGGAATTGTAGATACGTATCATCTTTTGATTTATAAAAAGTACGTCATATAAGGTAAAAACAATTCACTTAGGATATTTACTAGTGCACATTGAATCGTACCGCTAGCGACTGGACTTAGTAGGCGAAGTTACGACGGAAATATTCCTCGCCCATTCATTATAAAAAGATTGTACGAGGATCTTACGAAGGTAGCATGAGTTTTATATTTGTGCGAAGATAAAAAATATGATAGATGTTAAGGTAGACAAACAGAAAGGAAGGTATGGTATGAAATTTAAATATGTTGTAGTTGGGGCTGGATTAGCTGGTTTAACAATTGCAGAACGCGTGGCAAATGATCTAAATGAGGACGTTCTTGTAATTGAAAAGAGAAATCATATTGGGGGAAATGTTTACGATTCTTATAACGAGGATGGAATTTTAATTCATAATTATGGTCCACATATTTTTCATACGAATAGTAAAAAAGTGTATTCTTATTTGAGCAGGTTTACAGAATGGAATGATTTCTGGCACCGAGTTCTTACTTATGTGGATGGAAACCTTATTCCTATGCCAATTACGGTAGAAACAATCAACAAGCTTTACAATTTAAACTTATCCTGTGACGAAGTTGAGGAATTCTTAAAAAGCAAAGCAGTTGATATTGAAGAAATCAAAACAGGTAAGGATGTAGTGTTAAGTAAAGTTGGAGAAGACATTTATCAGAAGTTTTTTGAAAATTATACGAAAAAGCAATGGGGGATTGACCCAGCGGAGCTAGACACTTCGGTAATAAGCCGTATCCCGGTACGTGCAAATCGAGATACAAGATATTTTAGTGATACATATCAAGGTATGCCAAAACATGGTTATACAAAGATGTGTGAGAAGATGACAGAAAACAAACGTATAAAAATTATGTTAAATACAGATTACAAAGAAGTGATTAATGATATCTCTTACGAAACTTTGATTTATACTGGACCAACCGATTATTATTATGATTACAAATATGGAAAACTTGCATATCGAAGCATAGATTTTTTGTTTGAAACAAAAGATGTTGAAAGCTATCAAGAAGCACCGGTAGTGAATTACCCAAATGATTATGACTATACAAGAATTACAGAGTTCAAGAAGCTAACATGGCAAGATTCTAAGAAAACTACGATTATGAAGGAGTTTCCAACGTCTGAAGGAGAGCCATATTATCCATTTCCAACGAAAGAATGCAAAGAACAATTTGCACTTTATAAAAATGACATGGAAAAAGAAGAGAATGTATACTTTTTAGGTCGACTTGCAGAGTATAAATATTACAATATGGATGCAGTTGTTCATAGCGCTTTGGCTTTGTTTGATAAAATAAAGTCGAAATAGACGAAGGGTATATTTTACTGGAGTGGATCAATTTTTAAAATTGCTTATGAAAATATAGCTCACTGAAATAAAACTATCTGCTTGATATGATAAAGTTATTGGAGGAGAATCATGGATAAATTATATATTGTAATACCTGCATATAATGAGGAAGAAAATATTGAGAACGTAATAAAAGATTGGTATCCTGTTGTAGAAAAAATAGGCGGTGGAAGCAAACTTGTAATTATTGATGATGGCAGTAAAGATAATACGTATTCTATCATGAAAGAATTTGCTAAAAAATATGAACATTTTGAACCAATAACAAAGCCAAATGGAGGCCATGGGGCAACGGTATTATATGGTTATCATTACGCAATAAAACAGGGTGCGGATTATGTATTCCAAACAGATTCGGATGGACAAACATTACCACAAGAATTTGATGAATTCTGGAAACTTAGAAATGATTATGCCATGGTAATCGGACATCGTAAGGGCAGACAGGATGGAATTTCTAGAGTTTTTGTTACAAAGACTTTAAAATACGTTTGTAAGATATGTTTTCATGTGACTGTAAGGGATGCGAACACACCATTCCGATTAATGAAAGCAGATGTCTTAAAAGAAAACTTAAAGTTAGTACCAGAAAATTTTAATTTATCCAATGTTATTATTTCAGTAATTTATGCAAAAAAGAATTTGCCTGTAAAGTATCTTCCAATCACATTTCGTCCAAGACAAGGTGGCGTAAATTCAATTAATATGAAAAAAATTGTACGTATTGGGAAGCAAGCGGTAAAGGATTTTAAAGAAATAAATCGTTGTATTAAGTAAATGTTTTAGAATAGCGACGGAAGCGTTAAGGAGATACAGACAATGAAAGAGAAACAAGTTTTTACTATAATTAAATATATAGCATCAATCTTGTTATTTGGTGTATTATTTTATATTGCTCATATATTTTTAGGTGACGATATGAAACCATTTATAAGATGGTGGTTGACTTTGCTAGCTCTTGGAATCATTTTTTATCCATTGACTGGTATGATTTTTAAGAAATTTCATGATGGTGGTTGGCTTTTTTCAAAAACAATTGGACTTGCAATAACAGGTTGGTTGTTGTGGTTTTTATCTTCTTTAAAGGTGTTTCGTTTTACAAGTAAAAATGCATGGATTTGTGTTTTTGTTTGTTTGCTTTTAAATAGTATATTGCTAGTATATCAGTGTTTGCATCATTCGAAAGACAAAAGCAAGAAGCTCATCGAACATTTTGAGATTTCACATAATAAGGTGTTAGCAATTCTAACTTCGGAAGCTTTATTTTTGTTATTGTTTTTTGTGTGGTGTTATATGCGAGGATTTAAGCCAGAGGCATATGGCACTGAAAAATTTATGGATTATGGCTTTATGACAACCATGATGAGAGCAGAGTATATGCCTCCAGAAGATTTATGGTTTTCTGGAAATGCAATCAATTACTATTACGTTGGACAGTATTTGGCTACGTATATGACAAAATTGTCAGGTGTACTTGTTTCTTATGGATACAATCTCATGATGATGACACTTGCAGCCTTTGGCTTTGTTTTGCCGTACTCCATTATATATAATGTTGCAAAAGTATTTGTAAATGATTTGAGTTTAAGAAAACGTAATACAGGAAAACAACAAACGGAGAATAAAAAGCGTGGAATTCACAAATTCATTCCTAGCCTCGCAGGTTTAACGGCAGGTGTAGCTGTTTGTTTTGCTGGTAACTTGCATTATCCAATTTATAAATGGGTTGTTCCATTTATAAATAAATTAAAAGGTTTAGAGGTAAAATCGTATTGGTTTCCGAATGCAACGAGGTACATTGGATATAATCCAGAGACAAGTGACAAAACGATTCATGAGTTTCCGTTGTACTCCTTTGTTCTAGGCGATTTACATGCCCATGTAATCAATATTATGTTTGTTTTAACCGTGCTGGCGTTGTTGTTTGCATTTTTATTATATCGTAAAGATAAGATGGATTCTCTACGCCTAGGGATAACAATTTCGGGAGTAGGCATTGTTAAAGAAGTATTTCACCCAATTATTTTATTGCTGGGATTCTTCATTGGATTATTCCGTACGACGAATTTTTGGGATTTTCCAATATACTTTGTAGTATCTGGCGCAATAATTTTATTTTCAAATGCGGTGCTTTATCAATTTAAAAAGAAAACAATTATTTTAACTGCGCTACATGCAGTGGTAATTTTAGTGATTGGAGAAATAACTGCATTGCCTTTTACGCTTAACTTTAATCAAATCTCAACAAAGATTCGTTTAACAGTTGCAAGAACTCCTCTATATCAACTTCTTATACTATGGGGATTGCCAATTATTCTGATTATAATTTATTTGATTCACAGTTGGAAAGACTTAGAAAAAGAAGGATTTTTAACTGGTGTTCCAATCCAGAATAATAACAAGAAAAAGTCGAAGAAGGATAAGAATCAGGATTCTTCCATCGAAAAAAATAGTGATGTAAAATTTATTCCTGAAAAAAATAAGCTATATCAGTTTATTGAGACCCTGCCGATTGCTGATTTATTTATTGCAACAATAGGTCTTTGTGGAATTGGATTGATCTTAATGCCAGAAGTAATATATGTGCAAGATATTTATTCGGGAGATTATAAAAGAGCAAATACAATGTTTAAATTAACTTACCAAGCGTATATTATGTTTGGTATGTGCATGGGATATATAATGATTCGTTATATGTTACATGCAAGAAATTTAAAGAGAAAAATCATTGGTTTGATTTCAGCAGTATTGTTTATCACGACGGTTTGTTATGCAAATAATGCGATAAAGTCGTGGTATGGAGACGTGCCTCGGTGTGCAGACTTCCATACGAACGGCAGGGACGACGATCCTTATCGGCGTC
>CAJJLI010000284.1 GCA_905192625.1 uncultured Clostridium sp.
ATTAAAAAAGGCACTGTAACAGTTATTGCTACAATGCCCTATTACTTTTGTATTATACAAGATTTCTTGACATAAGTATAATCAATATTATTTATACCCGCCATAATCAGAACTTATGGAGACTATATATAATCTTGTTGTACTGCAAGCATGCACAGATAATTTCAAAGAAGTTCTATTCTCTATTGTTTTCCAGTGCTACCAAGACCTCCACGGTCTGTGTTCCCAAGAACATCTACATTAGTAAATGTAATTTGAGGCTGATGTTCCATAATACGGAATTGACAAATACGATCATTCACTTCAATTACAGTATCTCTTAATGCAAATGCAGGGAAAAACCATTGATCATTGTCTCCACAATAAGACTCATCTACAATTCCAGTTGAATTTGTTTGGATAACTCCAAAGTTTTTAAACGTACTGCTTCTTGGAACAATATGAGCTTCATAGCCCTTTGGTAATTCCATAGCAATCCCCAATGGGATTAATTTAAATTCAAAAGCTTTTAATTCCACTCTTTCAGCAGCTCTTAAATCAATCCAATCTGACTTTCCATCAATGTATTCCAATTTATCAATTTTATCACTTAAATATTTAATTCGTATATTCATCTTTATACCCATTTCATTCATTTTAAATTTTATATATGAGCTTTTCTATCCTTTCTAAGCATTGGTAAGAAAAGGCTCATATATAAAAGGATTGTTATCTCTTTAATTACATTTCTTTTAAAAATGCTTCGTAGCCACAAACCGCTTCATAAATATCAGCTTTGCTTGTGATTTCCCAAGGTGCATGCATATTAAGTACTGCAACACCACTGTCGATTACTTCCATATTATATTGTGCCATGATATAAGCGATAGTACCACCGCCACCTTGGTCTACTTTACCAAGTTCGGAAGTCTGGTAGTTAACACCATGTTTTTCCATTGCTGCACGAAGAGCTGCCATATATTCTGCATTCGCATCATTACATCCAGATTTACCTCTAGCACCAGTATATTTGTTAAATACGATACCTCTACCAAAGTATGCAGAATTCTTCTTTTCCATTACAGAAGGGTAGTTTGGATCAAATGCTGCACTAACGTCAGAAGATAACATATGTGAATTTTGTAATGCTCTTCTAAGTTTTAACTCAGAATATTGTCCAAGACGATCCATCAATTCAGCAACAGCATTTTCAAAGAATTTAGAATGCATACCTGTTGCACCTACACTACCTACTTCTTCTTTATCTACTAATAAACAAACTGCTGTACGATCGATGCTTGTTAAGTTAAACAAAGCTTTCATAGATGTATAAGAGCATACTCTATCATCTTGTCCATAACCCATAACCATGCTTCGGTCAAATCCAAAGTCTCTTGCTTTACCAGCAGGAACAACTTCTAGTTCTGCGGAGATAAAGTCTGCTTCTTCAAAATCATATTTTTCTTTGATTAATTTAAGAATGTTTGCTTTTACTGCTTCTTTGTCTTCGCCTTTTAAAGGAATACTTCCAAATAATACGTTTAGATCTTCACCTTCAATTACTTTCGCAGCTTTTTTATCCATCTGATCTGCGGATAAGTGAATTAATAAGTCAGTGATACCTACTACTGGATCATTGTCATCTTCACCAATTACTACATTTACTTTCGTACCATCTTTTTTTACTACGATTCCATGGATTGCTAAAGGTAAAGTAACCCATTGATACTTCTTAATACCACCATAATAGTGAGTGTCTAATAACGCAAATTCAGTATCTTCATATAAAGGAACTTGTTTTAAATCGATACGTGGAGAGTCAATATGAGCTCCTAATAATTTCATACCTTTTTCTAATGGTTCGCTACCAATTAAGAACAAAGCAACAGCCTTATCCATATTGTTGAAATATACTTTATCACCAGGTTTTAATGAGCTAACCTCCATTAAATCCTGATATCCTTGTTCCTTGGCTTGACGAATTACTTCCAGAGCACATTCTCTTTCTGTTTTACAGTCGGAGATGAATTTTTTATATCCTTCGTTAAGCTCCATTACTTCTTTTAATTGAGCATCGGTATATTTTAACCAAGCATTCTTATTTGTCTCTGTTTTTTTATTTGATTCTGTGTTTGATGTGTTTAATGTTTCTGTCATAACCTTCATCCTTTCATTTTATGTTCTTTTATTCTATACAATCAATCATCTTTAATAGACTCATTGCTGCACTTGATATATTTTGTTTGTTGTCTTTTACAATGCAAAAATGACGCTTTGGAATCGGGGGATTTAATTTTAGTTCAAATAATTCCCCACTATCTATATATTCACTTGCAAAAGCTCTTACAACTAATCCAATCCCTAAATTGCGAAGAGCAAATTGAACAATCATATCACTTGTTGCTAATTCGAATTCTGGAGTTAATACTACATCATTTTTATTAAGGAAATTATTAATATAGGTTCTTGTACTTGTGTTTTGTTCCAAACAAATAATCGGTTGATGTTCAAGTTCCTTTAAGGAAAACTCTTTATCTTTATATTGTAAAAACCGACTTCCCGCAACAAAAACATCTTGTATCTCTTTTACCTTTTTGATTTCTAACTCCTTGTAATCCAATAATGGTTCACTAACAACTCCAAAATCTATCTTACCTTCTTTTAAATAGTCCAACGTTTCAGGCGTTGGCCCATTGGTCACAATCACCTTTATTTTTGGAAATTTTTCATGGAAACGTTCCAAATATGGTAACAAATAATATTGTAGTGTCATATCTGAGGCGCCAATTCGAATCTCTCCATAGTCAAGATTACGCATCTTATATACCATAGATTCTCCTTGTAACATTGTCTCATATCCACGTTTTACATAAGAATATAATACTTCTCCTTCTTTTGTAAGTTTCACTCCTTTTTGAGTTCTTACAAATAGAGAGGTCGATAAACTTTCTTCTAAAAGTTTTAATGTCTGGCTAACCGCAGGTTGCGATATGCAAAGTTCTTTTGCAGCCGCTGTTACACTTCCATTCTTTGCGACATAATAAAAGATTCGGTAATAATCAAGATTCATCATGATAAATCGTTCCTCTTTCCTAATTTAAGAATTTACGAATTATCTTTAACTTCTTATCCGTATATGGGTGATATCTTAATGGGATATCCAACCAATTCGCTTTCTTAACAATACTTTTTCTATGACTAAATGTACGGAAACTTTCATAACCATGGTAACTTCCCATTCCACTCATACCAACTCCACCAAATCCCATGTTGGATGTGGCTAAATGTATGATGGTATCATTAATACAACCTCCTCCAAAGGAGACTTGCTTTAGAAAATGATTGATACGCTTTTCATTTGTGGAAAACAAATAACAAGCAAGAGGCTTTTCATGACGAACTATATAGTCAATCACCTCATCCATTTTTTCAAACTCCATCATTGGTAGAATAGGACCAAAAATTTCTTCTTGCATTATTCTAGATTCAGAAGTGATATGATCAAGCAAGGTCGGTTCGATTTTTTCTGTATCTTCATCGCCTTTGCCACCAATTAATACCTCTTCATTCTCCATCAGGTTCATTAACCTTATAAAATGTTTTTTATTAATGATTTTCGGAAGGTGTTCATTGCATAGTGGATAATCTCCAAAAAATTCAGTAATATATTGTTTGATATAAAATACAAACTTATCCTTGACACTTTTTTGAATGAACAAATAATCCGGAGCAACACAGGTCTGTCCAGCATTTAAAAACTTACCAAAGGCTACTCTTTTTGCAGCCAACCTAATATCTGCAGTTTCATCAATAATGCAAGGACTTTTTCCACCAAGCTCTAATGAAACTGGGGTAATATATTTCGCTGCTGCCTCCATTACTAGCTTGCCCACTTCTGTGCCACCAGTAAAGAATATATAATCAAAACGTTCTTTTAACAAATCGGAATTTTCTTGTCTACCACCTTGAACTACCGTCACATAATCTTCTGAAAAACAACGTTTTATAAGTTTTGCTATAACTTCAGAAGTATGCTTAGCATAAGCAGATGGCTTTATGATAGCGCAGTTACCTGCAACGATTGCACCAATTAAAGGTTCTATAGAAAGTTGAAATGGATAATTCCAAGGGGACATTATAAGTACTACACCATATGGTTCAGAAACTACAAAACTTTTTGCAGGAAACTGTGCCAGTGGTGTTAACACAGATTTTGGTTTTGCCCAAGATTCCGCATGTTTAATACAATACTTAATCTCATCTAAGACCATACCAATTTCAGTCATATATCCTTCAAACTCTGATTTATTCAAATCTAGTTTTAAAGCGGCTAGAATAT
>CAJJLI010000285.1 GCA_905192625.1 uncultured Clostridium sp.
TACACTCTATTCATTTTAATAACGAATGAAGAACACCACATAACTCTGTTCGTTTTAATAAGTGATGAACATTTACACGCAGTTTTTATATTCCTACTTTATTTCAATCCTGTTATTTGTTGTTATGATTCATGTCAGCATGGTGCTTTAGTGTGTAAAGAAATTCGAAGTAAGTTTATTAGATTAAAAATATCTTACATTATTCATTCTGTCAATACATGGTAATAAGAAACATAATTTTGACTATGCATATGAAAAGATACTACATTTCAGATAAGGGTGGAGCATGTTACAATGAAATTAAAAGGATAAAAAAGGCACTTATTCGTGTCTATTGTTGTCGTAGTACATAGTAAGTTTCGTATAAAGGCTAGTTAACTTAGAAAGGTGAGGTACGATTATGGAAGATAATTTTTGTATAAAACAAGGGATATCCGATATCGAGATACAAGAAGCACTTAGTTTTTCTTGTAGTCAAATACTACATATTTTACCGGAGTTTACAGAGAAATTTCAGGACAAATACAGTGTAGATGGATTTTATGAGCCAATAATGAACAATACTTGGACCACTGGTTTCTGGACTGGTCAGATATGGCTGGCTTATGAATATTGTAGAAATGAAGAGTTGAAGCGTGCTGGTGAAATCCAGATGGCTAGTTTTTTAAAACGAATTATTGAAAAGGTTGATGTAGATCATCACGATATGGGGTTTTTATACTCTCCTTCTTGTGTTGCGGGGTATAAGTTAACGAAAAGTTCCATTGGAAAAGAGGCTGCAATTAAGGCAGCAGACCAACTTTTAACAAGATATCGACCAGTGGGTGAATTCCTTCAGGCTTGGGGACCAGTAAACACGGCTGAAAATAACCGATTAATCATTGATTGTTTATTAAATGTTCCATTGTTGTTTTGGGCAACGGAAATGACCAATGATGATAAATATGCGATTGTTGCACAAAAGCATATTAAAACAGCTCTTTTAAATGTAATTCGTGAAGATTATTCTACCTGGCATACATTCTATTTTGATTTTGAAACTGGAAAACCATCCCATGGAGCAACATGTCAAGGTTACCGAGACGGTTCTGCTTGGGCACGAGGTCAGGCTTGGGGGATTTACGGATTGGCTTTAGCATATAAATATACAAAAAATAGTGAGTATATTGATTTGTTTCATGGAGTTGCAAACTATTATCTTACACATTTACCTAAGGATATGGTGCCATATTGGGATTTGGAATTTACGGATGGTTCTAGTGAGCCAAGAGATTCTTCTTCTGCATCCATAGCAGCTTGTGGCTTTTTAGAAATGAGTAAATATTTAAATGAAAGTGACGGTAAGTATTACACAGATATGGCGAAACGGATGATGAAATCCCTCTATGATCATTATGCCGTGAAAGATGTGAAGGAATCAAATGGACTGGTGCTTCATAGTACTTACAGTAAGAAGTCACTGTACAATACCTGTACTCCTTGTGGTGTGGATGAATGTAATTCATGGGGAGATTATTTCTATATGGAGGCATTAACTAGACTACATAAAGATTGGGATATGTACTGGTAAAATCGAATGAATTTATGGATGTAAAGCAAATGTAAGAAATTGAAGGTATGTAGAGTAAGTGTAGTGAAACAATTTATCATGTAAAAATAGAGTATAAACACATAAGTAGGTGGGATAACGATGAAAAAAGAACAGTTTTTTACGAAAGCGAAGGATCAACTTTTTTTTGATGAACCGAAAGAACTCGCAAAATATTGTAAACAGTATTGGCCAGATGAGGTAAAACATATACTTCGTGTTGCAGATGAGGTGTGCAATCAATATTTTTTATTTGATTTAAAATGGGATATGGAACGAACGTATGAACCAGTAATATTTGAAAAAGAAATTATATGGGATTACATGCCTTCCAATGATCCAGAATTTATATGGCAATTTAACCGCCATCGTTATTTTATATGCCTTGGGCAAGCGTATCAAATTACTGGAGATGAAAGATACACAAAAGCTTTTGTGAAATTAATTACTTCTTGGATTAAGAATTGTAAAAGGACACCAGAAAGCGAAAAAACGATGTGGAGGATTCTTGAGGCAGGTCTACGTGGAGAACATTGGTGTAAAGCACTCCAATATTTTAAGGAGAGTGATTACCTTACGGAAGAAGCAATAGATTTGATCTATCATTCGTTAATAGAGCATGCTGAATACATTATGGAGGTGTATAATCCATATCGATATATCAGTAATTGGGGTGTGCTTGAAAATCATGGATTGTTTGACATTGCAATGACATTACCTCAAACAAAACGAACAATGGAATATGCGCAGACTGCAATGAATCGCTTGGAAATCCTTGCAAACGTAGGAATTATGAATGACGGTGTTCAATGGGAACAATCACCAATGTATCATAATGAGGTATTACATTGTTATTTGGATGTAATTATTTTAGCAAAGAGAAATGAAATTCATATTCCAGAGACTATATGGAATAAGGTATATAAAATGGCAATGGCAAATGTAGCTTGGAAAAAACCGAATCACCATCAATTTATGATGGGGGATAGTGACGATACAGACATTCGAGATATAATTAGCAAAGCAGCATACGTGTTTTTGGACCCAGTGTTAAAATATGCAGGATATGATAGCTTAGACTTTGAATCCATCTGGGATTTAGGAATGAAGGCATCCGATGAATATGAAAAAATAAATGCGAAAGCTCCTGAGTTTATGTCAATTGCTTTACAAGACAGTGGAAACTATTATATGAGATCGAATTGGAGCGAAACTGCTAATTTACTACATTTTCATTGTGGTACCTTAGGCGCAGGGCATGGGCATTCCGATAAGCTACACATGGATTTGGTGATCTGCGGGGAAGATGTACTTATGGATGCTGGACGTTATACTTATGTAACAGGTCATGAACGTTTTGAATTTAAAGATCCCATGGCACACAATACCTGCACCGTTGATGATGTAATGTTTACAATATGCAAGGATTCCTGGGAGTGTAGTAAATTATCACAACCAGTTAAGCAAACTTTTGTTTCAACCCAAAACTATGAATATGTTTCTGGTGGTCATTTAGGTTATATGGATTTGGAGAATGGTGTATTTGTGAATCGTAAAATAATTCATATTAAGCCGGATATTTATGTGATTGTGGATGAGTTTTATACGGGTGGAGAGCATAGCTATCAACAGTACTATCATTTTAACGAATGTGGAAAACTTCATCTTACAGGGAATCAAGGGATGTATTTCGGAGAGAAAGTGCAAGCAGAGTTTTTCTTTGTTACCGAGGGAGTTTGGTCCGAGGAAACAAAGTCCAGAGTTTCAAGACACTATAACTTAGCGGTAGAGAACCCGTGTATAAAAAACACAATAACTGGTCATGGATTTACATCTCTAATAACAGTGATACATGGGGGGGAAAAGGAATCATTTCAATCAATAACCGTCCAGAAGTTACCAGTACGATCCGCATTAAAAAAGCATGAGTATCCATCTCAGATGGCAGAAGCAATTAAAATAATACAAGGCGATGATACTTATATTGTAGTAGTTTGTCATCAAGAAGTGAACTCTCCAACCGATTTGGTATTGGTGGATGATTGTTATGGGTTTGGAAATGTTATTGTATTTAACAAGAATGAAACAATGATTGGTGGAACAGTACTACAATATTAAATATTAGTAAAACCGTGAATCACCATGAGAAAGCTTTTTATATAAGATAATAAAATTAATGTATCCTATGAAGATACTATATGACGTAAAGTCAGGAATCATATATAAATTATGTATCCTGTAAAGTCATATATCCTATAAAGAACTATATGACGTAAAGTCATGAATCATATATAGATTATGTATCCTGTAAAGTCATGTATCCTATAAAGGACTATATCACGTAAAGCCATGTATCATATAAAAATAGCTCTAAAGTAGTGTGAAGTGCCTCCCAAATGTTAGAGTTTCTGTCTAACATTCAGGGGCACTTCACATTTTATATAGAACTATAGAATATACAATTTTAATTTGGCATGTAAAACAAGGTTCTCATCACTCATCAGTGTTGTATGAAAACGATTTTATTTATTCGGAACGAAGTGCTTCCACTGCATCTTTCTTTGAAGCCATTTTAGCAGGGATGTGTCCACCAACAACGGTTAAAACAGTACTTATTACGATTAAAATAAGACCATGAAGTGGTTGGAGATTTGATACGCCTTCTAAATCGGTTAGCTTGTAAATGACTTGATTGATTGGGAATGTTAATAACCAAGCGATTAAAATAC
>CAJJLI010000286.1 GCA_905192625.1 uncultured Clostridium sp.
AATTATAATAATACGAGCACTCACTTTAAACAGACTGCCTAAAAAAATGTTTCTTGCTCTGTGGTGCATTGCTTTATTTCGCTTGTTAGTTCCTTTTTCATTTTCATCACGTTTCAGTTTTTACAGTATGATTACGGAACTTTTGAAATTACGTACTTCTGAATCTATCTCCCCTATCATTGGAACTTTTCTATATAGAGGGTTTCCTACCTCTGAAACAATGAGAACTGTAGAACAGATTGAACCGTTAACACATACTCAGGGTGTCCGCGTAAGCCCTCTTACTATCATTTGGTTTATAGGGATGCTCGCAATGATTATCTATTTTACTATAATCTACATTAAAAATTATAAAGAACTAAGCTGTTCGTTGCCAATACGTGATAACGAATTTCTAAACGAATGGATTTTAGAGCATAAAATTCTACGAAACATCCGTATCATGCAATCGGATCGGATAAAAACTCCTTTGACCACCGGTATTATGAAGCCTCGTATCATTTTGCCAAAGTATATGAGTATGAAAAACACTCCGATTTTACAGTATATCTTGCAACATGAATACTATCATATTCGGCGCTTTGATATGTTATGGAAATTACTTTTAATAGCGGCACTTTGTGTACATTGGTTTAATCCTATGGTGTGGGTTATGTTTTTTATGGTAAATAGGGATTTAGAAATTACTTGCGACGAAATGGTGATACGCCACTTTGGCCAAGAAACAAAATCTGCCTATGCCTATTCGCTTATTGGCATGGCGGAACAGCAAAAAAAATTCACACCCCTTTATAATAGTTTCAGTAAAAATGCAATTGAAGAAAGGATTATGTCCATTATGAAGTCAAGAAAAACTTCCCTTGTAGGGGGAATACTAGCTTGTATGTTGGTCATTGGAACCACCACAGTTTTCGTAACGAATGCCGCAGCATCAAGCAATTCATCAACGTTAAACAACAATTCACTAAACAAAACTTATCCCGAAACAGAAATTGGGACTGTTATTTCAACGAAAGATTCATCAGGTAAAGTTCGAATAAGCACAGACAACGGGGAAATATGGATGAATGAAGAAGAATATGAAAAATCATTTCCTTCTCCTGAATGGTGGACCTATGATGAATATAAAGAGTGGATCGAAAATGAGAAAATTAAGTTGCAAGATACACTTGGTGATAAGGCTTGGAATCCAACGGATGGCTGGTATGTTATGAATCAAGAAAAAATAGATGATACGATTCAGATGTATGAAAGCATTTTAGATGACATTAAACATGGAATGAAAGTATCTAAACCAGCTGACGGTAGTGATCAGGTTATGTTGTCTTATAGTCCAAGTGATATTGCCACGACAATTGGCTATGAATTAACCATTGTTAACGATAAAGGAGAAGAAGTGACGTTTGGCCCTTTTGAAACAAAAGAAGAATTGCTTGCACAAGTTCGACCTTACTGTGAACAACAAGTCAAAGAGGGAACTATGACACAGAAAGTAGCGAATGATATTCTAAGTAAGTACAACTAACGTATAAATAGATATTCGAATGAATTTTCAATTAGGATATTATTCACTTCCTATAATACTTAGAAATTTGTTATAAAAAACGATATTAGAAAAAGAAAACAAGGTATTTTAAAAGAAGAACTCAATTCTTCCGTATAAAATATCTTGTTTTCACCCTGTTATTTTCTGATTATCCTAATGTTTATCTTTTGTTATTTTTATTTATTCCTCTTGATTCAAACCCTCTTCTCCAATAAGAACTGACACATAATCCCCACCATTTTGATGGATTGATTTTAACGCTTTTTTTAGGACAGACGCTGTCTTTACTTGAAAATCAATATAATCCGAAACTTTCATTTCATAATTTCCTAATGCAATCTCTTCCTTTAGTTTCTCAATGGTATTGACTGAATTATAAAATTCGTTACAGATGCAACCATATTGAAACGACTGATGTGTATCACTTCCTGCAACATAAGGCTTTCCAAGTTGCTGACTAAACGCATTGATTTTATATAGATTCTCTTCCCCTGCTACCGCCATATCTTTACCATTGCAATCAATAAAATCAAACTCTATTAACTGCTCCATTGGTAAATTTGGAATATTGCTTCCGTCTCTGAATGGGTGTGCTGCTCCAATGATAACTTCTTTTGTTTTCAGCAAAGGAATCAATTCTTTAAATTCTAGAAAACTCTCCTTTTCTTTGTAAGGCTCTAGGGCAGTATTTAATTCTAGGATATCTTCCATTTTACCAAGAACAAGAATATGTCCTCTTTCTTTGATATCCACTTCCATCCCGGGAAATATCCTCACTCCATTTGCTAAAAATGTGTCCCCATCTCTTTCATAGTTACTCGCGATATATTCATATACATCGTGAAATCCCAATGTATTAAAATGTTCTGTTAGACACAATGCATCTAAACCTGAAATCTTCGCTTCACCAAATAACCAATCGGTATATTCTTTAGAAAACGGCAATTTCTTCGCTAATTTTCCATGTGTATGAAAATCTATTTTCATAATTAATTACCTCGCATTCCACCGCCTGTCGCGGCATATATTAAAGAACTTTTTAAATGTATTTGTTATAATGTCTATGTTTTAATGTAGTTGTTGTAATGTAGCTGTTCTAATGTACTTGCTCTAATGTAATTGTTCTAATGTAGCTATTCTAATGCAGTTTTTCTAATTTATTTGTTCCAATGTAGTTGTTCGAATTTATTTGTTCCAATGTAGTTGTTCGAATTTATTTGTTCCAATAAGTTATGTAATGTATTTGTAATAAGGTAGTCCTGCTAATGTATTAAATCTAATGTATTTATTCTAATATCCTTTTTATATAACACTTGTCATAAGAATACTTAAAATCACCCAAAGAATTGAGATTCCTGCAAAAAAGATATCACCTTTTTTAATCACTAAGCTTGAAAGCTTTATTCTACGTACCGCTGGGTTCTTTACCGCATAACGATATCCCTTTAATTCCAATGCTTCTACCGTTGTCCTAGAACGTTTTGCTGTATTTAGCATAAGAGGATAAAAAGATACAATAATTATTTTCACCTGATAAAACAGATATTTTATCTTTCCTAGAAATGTGTCATGGGCAGGTGTCTTGCCTCTTAATTTATAGGAAAGTAGTATATTTTGAAATTCCTCCATAAGGATTGGAAGAATACGATATCCAAAGGAAATGCTAAAGGAAAACTGTTCCGGACATCCAAACCATAAAAGGCCATTCGCCAAGCGATCTGGATCAAGGCCAGAAAATACAGTAATGGATGCCAAAGATACAATTGCTACTTTTAATGTCATTAGAAGCACTGGCGCTAAGGTTGATAAATTCCCACCAAAGAATAGAGATACAAGAAATAAATATCCAGTTTGCGAGAATACTCCAATGCAAAATATAAACAATACCAGTGGTGCAATTTTCGCGAGTTTAGTGGTAACAACAACGAAGAAGAAAAATGCTAACAACATTGGAATATCGTGTATAAACCACGGTACGATGCCAAAAAAGCAATACCATAGGAGTAAAACTCTTGGGTCTAATTTAGCTATTGGTGTGTCATCGTTTCCATATGCGTTTTTCAATACTTGATTTCTAAGATAAGCGATGGATACCTTATCTAATATATTCTCTGAAAGCTTACTTATCATTGTTTCCTCCTATAAAATGCTTACAAAATTCTTCCACAGTATAACACTGTGCATCTTTATGCAGCTTTTCCCCCATACAATAGATTTCAGGTGGACGAATTCCTACCCTTTGCACAACCACAGGGTTTTTAAATACTTCTTCTCTCGTACCGTCGTCGATGACGCTTCCTTGATATAATACAATAATTCGGTCAGCCCAATCACACACAAGTTGCATATCATGGGTTGCTATCATTACTGTTTCTGTAATGTCACGCATATCATTTAAAGTTTTAATAATCTCTTTTCTTGTCGCTATGTCTAGATTGGCTGTTGGCTCATCTAGTAATAGAATCGAAGGATTTAATGCGATTCCAATAGCAAGAGACGCACGCCTCATTTGCCCACCAGATAACAAACGACCATCTCTTTCTTGGATGTCTGTCAGACGGAAACGTTCCAATAGCTCTTGGGTCTTTTGCTCATAATTTTCAACCTCGCGCACCTTCATCGCATACTCGATATCCCCACGAATGGAATCTTTAATAAACATCTCTTCTGGATTCTGATAAACGAGGGATACGATACGGGATAGCTCCTCTGTAGGAATTGCCTTTGT
>CAJJLI010000287.1 GCA_905192625.1 uncultured Clostridium sp.
CATTCAAAAGATCCTTTTCAGTAATACTTACAGGTCCAAATAAATCTTTATTAAGATCCATATATGCACCTTGCTCTTCTAAATATTTTTCTTGATCAAATTGATAAAATATCGTTGGAATTTTTTGATATAAGGCTTCCCAGGCGACACTTGAATAATCAGTTACTAAAATTGAAGACTGCTTTATTAATTCATTTACCGGAGCTTCCCCAAAGTAAATAATGTGTAAATTTGGATTTACATTCTTAAATAGATGGCTATATTGGTTAAATTTAGGATGTAGGTAAAAATTAGCGGTTAAATCATATTTTTTTAGAAAAGCTGCAAATTCTTGAGAATTTATCAGATTGTTATAAGTAATGAAATATTGAGATTGTAGAAAAACTTTGTCTTCCACTTCCTCCAGCCAGTTTCTCCATGTGGGCATAATAAGAATTGACTTATTTTTTTTACATTCTCCTTGATTCAAATTATCCCATCTTGGTAGTCCAGTTACCACAACTGCATCTTCCTTATACCCCAAATAATCAATGACTATATGTTTTTCGAACTCTGAACTAGTAGTGAACATTTCAGCTTTATTAAGTCCCGAAGCAGAGAATGTATCATCAATTTGCTTAAGTCCCAATACACCATGCTGTAAAAAAACAAAAGGTTTTAAATCCAATGCTTGCCTTACAAGTCCTTTAGATGTTCTCCATGAAAAACCATGACCTTTAGATTCTGATGCAACTATCAGACTGGCGAAAAGCAAATAATATAAATGTTTTCTACTCATAAATGAAAGAACTCGATCCTCCATACCGCTCAATCGCTTAAAGTCACTAGATGTATCGTCAATCACATAAAACAGTTTTTTTTCTGGATGATGATCATACATAAACTTAAAAAAATAATAAGAATTATCTTGAGCAGTTTCTCCATACTTTTCATGCGTCAACCAAAGGTTTTTCAAATCTGGACGCCACCATGTGAATAGAAATTGAAGAACCGCTAACTTTTCATTCCATTTATACTTTCTTGTCTCGAATTTACCTTGAATCCGATAATTTAGGCTTAATTCATTGCTTCTGGTGATGTATGGATATATAAGATAACGTCCATCTATTTCTGAATCATAAGGAAAAAGAAATTGGTTACTGTTTAAGCTATATCTTAATTTCCATTTTGTAACTCTGGATTCATTTTTAATTTTTCTGAAAAAAGTAATTCCCGAATTTGCTTCATATTTTAAATATAAATCTTGATAAAATTGCTCCCAATCATATTTTTGTACATCAATAAAAAAAAGCTGAATAATATTTCCATCTTTTGAGAGCCTCTCAGAGTTAGGAACTATTTGTTTTTCATTCCAATCCTCACCTTTACGAAAATGGATATGAAGACATGATGCCTTAAACTCTGTAGTTCTGGTATCTACTTCTACAATAAAGTGATTTTTTTTTACCGAGATTCTGTTCAAAAGCGGATTGATCCATGAGTATGACTCATTAAGAACTCGCTGATGCGTTCCTATAACATAAGATACCCTTCCATTTTGAGCGATGTAAAACGACTGACTCAAAAAATCAGAATGATTACAGGCATCTATATTAATGTACTTTCCAATCAATTTATTTTGTTCTTTCAAATAATAATAATCCACTCTACCAGAGGGATAAATCACAGGAAGCTGGAGATCCCCTCGAAATAATTCATCAACTTTAATAGTCGACAATTCTTCAGCAGAAAAGCAATAATAATCATTTTCCTTAAATAAAGTTACATAATAAAACTGATTTGTTTTCCTCTTTTTGATTCTAATTTGTTTTGTTGTTTCACCAACACTAACTCTTTCTACCAATTTAAATTTATACTTATTTGAGTCAAAATGAAAATTAGTTATCGATAAATTATAATTTTCAAAATACCATCTTACACTAAATGGTCTATTTTTTTCAAAAGTTATTGCTATACGTTCATTTTCTTCTAGGGAATATTTTAGATATTTTTGAAATAATGAATTCAATGGCACAAAAAACAAATGCTTTTCATACGTAAATCTTAAATACATTTCATATCTATCAGGTTCCCTTAATATATCATTAAAATTTATTATTATAGAAAATCGATTATTTTCTGCTGAACAAGGAATAAAGCTGTCCCAATTATTCATTCCACCTTGATGAAAATGAACGCCAGAAAATTCAAACTCATTTGAATTATACTCAGCTGTTAATTCAACTTTTTCTGAATAAACTAGTTCTTTGAAAGAGATTATGTTTGCTGAGATAATCTTTTGAGCTACATAGTTAAGCACATTTTGCTTAGAATCAATATATATCAAGAAATCAGTTTTATCTTTTTGGAGGACCCACCAGAAAGATTCATTTATTTGTTCTGGCTGTGTAAACTTGCCAGATAACTTTATATATTTTGTTAATATTGATGGGAATTTAGATTCATTATTGTTGCTGCTAACAATATATAATGGTTTTCCCACTAGATTTTCAAAATCATTTTGATTAACAGAAATAAATGAACTTTGACCGTCTGTAATTATTGGAAATTGGAAACATTCTTCATGAATATCTTTGAGACATAAAATATCCCCCATATTCAATTCTGAATAGTTACCAAAATTTAAATAAATTCTTTCTAACTTGTTTTCTTCTGAACTAAATTCAGACATAAGTGTGTTTTTTTCAGAAGCCATTTCATTTCCTCACTTTATTAAGCGTAGATTTTTTCACATATATGATTGTTTTTTTGAAAAAGAGCAATGGTTATTGCTCTTTTATATAGAATCGTCTCCATGTATATATAAATTATCCTATTTTATATTTCAAATTATTCTAATTCTAAATATAGATTTCTTATTGCTCTTTCATTGTAAGCATAGGGATCAAAAGAAACTTCTTTTTTATTTGTCTCTAAGCATTTTTGAATCGCTTCTGCTATTTCCATAGGTGTAAAACCTTTGATATACTGAGAAGATTGCCCTTTTAAAACAGAGATATTGGCAGGTATTTCAGATGCCAAGACTGGCAATTTTAACGTTAGTGCTTCAAGTAGTACCATCGGTTGTCCTTCATAAATAGAAGGAAAAACAAAGAAATCACATTGCTTCATTATATCAAACGGATTGTCCTGATGCCCCAATAAAAACACATTGTGTTTTAGGTCTAACTCTTGGATCAATTGTTGCATTTCCAATTTTAATGGACCTTCTCCCAGAATATACAAACACAATTTTGGGTACTTATTAATCAACATACCTATTGCTTTAATCAAATTCAGTTGGTTCTTCTCTGGTGAAAGTCTTCCCATATTAACTAGATTAATACATTCATTTTTTATTTCAGGTAACCTTAAATTTTGTATTAAATCTTTCTTTATTTCAAAATCTATAGGAGGCTTCTGCTTAGTTTCCGTCGTTATCTCAACAACATTATCAGCTTTGAACCACAATAATTTCCCATCCATCACATTACTACAATAATATTCTACGTTATTCATAGCACCTTTTTTAATGAATAATAATTTATCGTTTTTTTTAAAATCTACGAAAACAGGCTCACTTCCTAAAATTTGTTCAGGTTCAGACCAAGCCACAGAAATATCTTTTTTAAATTTTCCTAGGATAGAAATAGATTCAAAGTTGTCCAAAACAAGTGATTTGCGTTCAGATATTTTATTTAAAAAATATTTTTTTAGCAGCCCAAAATGAAAAATACGATGAAAGTTTGATAAATAATCAGTTTTAACCCATCCAATAGCGCCTAAACGATTTTCGATATAGTAATAATCATAATCATTGATTTTTTTAGTTTTGCTTAGATATACATAAGTATTATTTAAATACCTGAGTGGAGATCTAGCTTTTTCGAAATCATCTAATGAATGGTAGATTAAATCATCATTAATACAATTGACAGTGGCAATTAACGAGCATCTTTCTACCAATTCATTCGATGACGTCTCTGTTTCATTAACAACATAGATATACTTTTTTTGCATCCAACCTCTATATATTCCATTTATTGTTACTTTTACATATTCATGGTTGTCATAAAAAGCGGATGCTATTACATAAAGATTATCATCCTCCGTAATATTCATACTAGAGAAAGTCTTTTTAACTACAGCAGACAAATTTTTAGTTAGCTTATAATTGCCTGACTTAATAATTTTGCCACTAAATCTATAATCCTATATTTTTATATCCTCTCCACCAGAAAAATTAAACGAAGGGGATTTATTTGTTAATAGCTTTTCAATATCAATTG
>CAJJLI010000288.1 GCA_905192625.1 uncultured Clostridium sp.
AGTATCATTCTCTAAATAAGTAGATAGCCAATTTTCAGATTCTATTCTCAACTCTTCACAATGACCACTTTCAAAATATCCAGCGATTAGCTCATCTAAATATGCATGGTACTGTTCTTTATATTCTTCTACCTCAAGCAATTTTCCTATCATCGGACGCGCATCCAACGTTGTTCCAGAAACAACGGTATCAATCGGACGATTCACTAAGGAAGTTGCGCTACTACCTTGAAAGCCTCCAAATGCTAGGTTGTAATCCCAAGGTATCATAGATAATTTACCATTTTTTTCGTATAGATAATAATTATGGAGCATTGTACCAAAATAACTATCATCGTTGACTAAAAAAACATTTGCAGCAATATAACGCAGTACCTCATCCACATCAATATATGTTTCTAAATCAGTTCCCGTCGATAGATTTTTCAAAGCTTCAATCACTCGTTTGTAATCCTCATCCGTCGCATCAAATACAGAAGACTCAAAAAGAGTACTATAGCTACTAATTTCGTCATCTACGTACGCAAGGTCTGCGCCACCATTACTGGAACTGTTTCCACCACCAAATCCTTCAAAAAATCCTTTTTGGCTTGTTTTCTCGGTTTCATTCTTTTGCGTAGAACTTTCATTTTGAGTAGTATCATCATTTTGTTTAACGTTTTTACCTTCAGTCATACTATCTTTTGGAGTACTACTTCCGTCTGGAATTGAATTTATATTTTCAGTAGTGTCACCTTGCTGTCCCATATTGGCATTCGGCATAAAACGATTCTCCATATCTTCATTTCCTCGGTTACCGCCCATACCAAGAGAACCTTCTGGCTTATATAAATCTCCATACGCAGAACCAAAATTTCTTTGTGCAAATGACTCTTCTACTCCCTCAAGCGCAAGGTATAACCCCCATGTTTCTCCATTAACAGATATACTTGCAAAAGAATACAAAGAGCTAGGGACTCCTAAATAATTCAGAATATCGTATGAAACATACTCTTTCATGTAGGTAGCATCTGACATGAGATTATTCAAAACTAACTTATCCAATCCACCGCAAGTCTGATTATCAACATAGTGATCAAATTCAACCTTAAAACTATAACGATCCGTTGTATCATCGGAGTAAACCTGAGAAAGACTTGTATTTCCCTTTGGACGGATGCCTACATTTTTATATGTCACACCATTTACTACGATATCACATTTGTAATACTCTTCATTTATGGCATTCTCAAGCATTTCTTCCCAGTCATTTTCATCGATTTTAATATCAACCGTCATTATTTGTGTTTTATCAAATAATTCATCCTCATAGGAATAAGTAATCGTTGCTTCTTCTAAGTTAAATACATTCGGCACATACACCAATATCAAGGAAAATATGAGTGCTATAACGATACCAAAAATCGCAATTCGATTCACTAGTTTCTCCTTCTTCATTGGTTCACACCCTTTCTATTTTCTTGATTAGCCCATGTAATCTCCATTATAACTAACTAAAACAACATTCGTTACACCTCTTTGAGCTGAAATATGATTCACAAATTCTGTTGTCATATCCTTTAATCGAATTTCAACTGTTAATTCAATACCTTGCTTGGAAACAGTTTTCGACTTCACAACTTGTTTCTTCACACTGTCTTTTAATTCTTCTAAAACTAATTTTTCAGCTGCATCATTTTCACAGTTAATTACTAGTATATATGGATTATCAGAAGGTTTTTTATTAACAAACACAACCATAATAAGTCCAATTAATATTGCACCAATAACCGCAAGTGGAATCATACCTGCACCTAAAACGATACCAGTTGCAATTGCCCAGAATAAAAACGCTATATCAAGCGGTTCTTTAATGGCTGCTCTAAAACGTACGATAGAAAGTGCACCTACCATACCCAAAGAAAGGACTACATTAGATGTAACCGCTAAAATTACAAATGTCGTGATTAGTGTCATCGCTATTAACGAAACACCAAAACTTGTGGAATACATTACACCATTGAATGTCTTTTTATAAACATAAAAAATAAAAACACCAACTAAGAATGCTAACACCATAGCAATCACTGTATCCATCAAGCTAAACGAGGTTATGTTCTCTGTAAATTTTGATTTAAAAATATCATTGAATGTAATTGTCTGACTTAAAAAGTTTAGCATAACTATTTCTCCTATTCGTTTCCATATTTATTATCCAAATCTTCGGCAGGCCGCATATTTTGAAAATGCACTACTTGTACGTTCATTCACCTGTATACACTGCGCGATTATTTCAGGCATAAACGCATCATATTTTACTTCCATCAATACACCACTTTGTGTTCCTGCTTCAATTCCTGGAATATTCTCATTTAAAAAATCTTTGTTATATAAACCACTTTTTATATTGGTATCAAATGTTATTCTCACATTTCCAGGCCTATAAATATAAGGTTCTCTAATATATTCAACTACAACACGTGGTTTTAATAATTGATACTTCATTTTTGAATAAAACTCAATGAACAATGCCTTTTTACTATCTTTTAAAAAATCAATGTCTCCATTTAAAATTCTATCAACCTCTTCTTTTGTCATAAGCTCAGATTGCTTATTGCCAAGGCCGCCAATTTTTGTTTTCTTCTCAAGATGAATTACATTAAGATCGTCGTTATAATAACGTATTCTAAATTTTTCACGCATATAAACGCCATCTAACTTTTCACGCAACGCTTTGTCGTTATAATTATCAAAGTATAGACTACGAATACGATAAGTACCCTCATCACTAGCATTCCGATCCCGCATAGCTATGATTTGCAACCGGCTTTTAATTGCTAAATATTCGCTATACCGTATATCATGCTTCGTTTCGTGACGTAGCTTCATATCATTCAAGACATTTCCTCCTTTTTTATTACTTTATTTCAGCAGCAAATCGCTTTCTTAATAATAAATAAAATTTGTGTAAAATTGATGTGTTATTTTTGTATATTTAGTGAACAATATACTTAGAACTTCATATTTATTTAAGGAATTCCTATCGAAATATAGTATAATAATTCCATTACTCCATTGCAGTTTTTGGTAAACTCATGTACAATGTAGCTTATCTGAAGTATTTTTACTTCTGATGAAAGGTGCTCTTTTGCACCGTAAATCTAATAATAAGAAGTTCATCGGACTCCTTATCATGTAGCTTAATAGAAGTTGTTTTTACTTCTGAAACCTCTGATAAAAGGTGCATCTGTTGCATCGTAGATAATGTATAAAAATACGTAAATTAGTAACTCACACAAAAGGAGACAATTATGAATACAATTTTATTTGACTTAGATGGCACACTACTCCCTATGGACCAAGAAGCTTTTATCAAGCATTATTTTAAGAATTTGATTCTGCATTTTATACCAAAAGGAATTTCAAAGGATGACTTATTAAATGGCATGACTGCCGGAACAAATGCAATGCTCGCCAATGATGGTAGCACAACAAACGAGAAGTGCTTTTGGAGTACTTTCCAAGAAAATATGAATATTAACGTACTAGATATAGAACCAGATTTTTATAACTTTTATGAAACTGGATTTCAAGAAGCAAAAAATGCTTGCGTTACTTCAGAATATGCTGCTAGATGTATTAAAAAATTGAAAGACAAAAACTATAAAATTGTCATCGCAACCAACCCATTATTCCCTCCAGTAGCAACCCTTTCACGAATTGCTTGGGCTGGTCTTGATCCAAATGATTTCGAACATATTACTACATATGATAATTCTTCTTATTGCAAACCTAATTTAGGATATTATTTAGAAATACTAAAAACAATCGGTAAAGCACCTGAGGATTGTATGATGGTTGGTAATGATGTTGAAGAAGATATGTGTGCACAAGAACTAGGACTTGATACGTATTTAATCACAGATTGTCTACTCAATTCTAAAAATTTACCAACTAATAATTTTAAATCGGGCTCATTTCAAGATTTCGAAAGCTTTATTGACAGTTTACCTTCAATCGAAACTAAATAATTTTGAGTTAAAAATATTGAAGACTATAAATGTATATATACTGTCGAGTTCAGGAATTTATTTTCAAAACCAACAGTATACTTAACATAATAAAAAAAGTAGTGGACATGAGCTAATTTACTCAATTCACTACTTTTTTATATATTTTTAATAAAGAGAAGTAACATTCAAAGAAAAATTTTCTTAGAATGAACTTCTCTATGATAGTGTAAAATATTTTGTGTAAATAAAAATAGAGAAGTCCCATCTGACATGGT
>CAJJLI010000289.1 GCA_905192625.1 uncultured Clostridium sp.
TTTTGAGACAGCAAGGCAAGAAGCAAAGAATGCATTTGGGGATCCAACAATGTACATCGAGAAATACATTGAGGGTGCAAGACACATAGAATTTCAAATTCTAGCGGATAAATATCAAAATGTAGTTCATCTAGGAGAACGTGACTGTAGTACCCAAAGAAGACACCAAAAGATGATTGAAGAAGCACCATCTTGTATAATTGGAGAGAAACTACGTAAGGAGATGGGCGAAGCAGCTGTAAAAGCTGCAAGAGCAGCAAACTATGAGAATGCCGGTACCATTGAATTTATTTTAGACAAATATGGAAACTATTATTTCATTGAAATGAACACTAGAATTCAAGTAGAGCATGGAGTAACAGAACTGGTAACTGGCATAGACTTAGTAAAAGAGCAGATAAAAATAGCGGCTGGAGAAGCTTTGGCATTTTCTCAAGAAGATATTAAGATTACTGGACACGCAATTGAATGTAGAATCAATGCAGAATGTCCAGAGCGCAATTTTATGCCGTCTCCAGGAACCATTCAAAAACTTCACTTTCCAGGTGGAAATGGTGTAAGAATTGATAGTGCGTTGTATGCTGGATATACCATACCTGCGATGTATGACTCTTTGGTCGCAAAGCTCATGGTTTATGACAAAACTCGTGAAGAAGCCATTGGGAAAATGAGTGGTGTATTGGATGAATTAATAATTGAGGGAATTGATACAAATACAAAGTTTTTGTATGATCTGATTCAACATCCTGATTTTCATAAGGGGAAAATTGATACAGGGTTTGTGGAACGTGTGATTGCGAAGTAAGATAAAGGTGCATACATAGCACTTAGATAGGAGCAAACATGGCAATATATAAAAAGACAGGAAGTGTATCAGGTGTGAAAGAAGCTAAGAGATATGAGAAAGTAAAAGAGATGATGAATGAACCACAAGTTCCAGATGGATTATTCCAAAAATGTGACAAATGCGGAGAAATCATCTACACGGAAGATATCATAACGAACTATTATATTTGTCCAAATTGCAATAGCTATTTTCGTATATTACCTAGAATTCGCCTTAGTATGGTGTTAGACAAAGGCAGTTTTAAAGAATGGGATACAGATTTAACGGTAAGCGATCCACTTAATTTTCCGGGTTATTTAAATAAGTTAGAACAAATGAGAACGGCCACTGGGCTTGATGAAGCAGTTATTACAGGAGAAGGAAAAATTAATGGAGAATCAGTAGCGATTGGTGTTATGGCATCCACATTTTTAATGGGAAGCATGGGCGAAGTGGTTGGAGAAAAAATCACAAGACTAATTGAAGGAGCTACTAAGAATCGATTACCCCTAATTCTATTTTGTTGTTCTGGTGGCGCTCGAATGCAAGAAGGGATTATCTCTTTGATGCAGATGGCGAAAACAAGTGCTGCTTTAAAAAAACATGATGAGGCAGGATTACTCTATATTTCTGTATTGACAGATCCAACGACTGGTGGAGTTATGGCCAGTTTTGCTATGCTAGGTGATGTTATATTAGCTGAGCCAGGGGCGTTGATTGGATTTGCAGGACCAAGAGTTATTGAGCAAACGATTGGACAAAAGCTTCCAGAAGGATTTCAGCGTGCAGAGTTTTTACTTGAACATGGATTTGTAGATAAGATCGTAAAACGTAGTCGATTGAAACCAATTTTATCGTTTTTGATTAAAAGTAGTGGGGATAAACCACAATTTAAAGATGAAGTCGATGATGATAGCAATCAAATATTTATTGATGAGAATTAGTAAGAGGTGCCTATGGAAGAAAAATTAACTGCTTGGGAACGTGTGAAAACTGCCCGTAGTAATGAAAGACCGACATCGATTGATTATATCGGTGGTATATTTGATCGTTTTCTTGAACTCCATGGAGATCGCATGTCCAGAGATGATGGGGCTATTGTTAGCGGTATTGCAACGGTTCATGGAATTCCAGTCACTGTGATTGGACAACAAAAGGGGAGAAACATTAAACAGAACATTAAGCGTAATTTCGGTATGCCATATCCAGAAGGATATCGTAAAGCCCTACGATTAATGAAACAGGCCGAGAAATTTCATCGACCAATTATATGTTTTATAGATACTCCAGGAGCTTTTTGTGGAATTGAAGCAGAAGAACGTGGTCAAGGAGAAGCAATCGCTAGAAACTTATTCGAGATGTCAGCGTTAAAGACACCAATCTTATCGATTGTAATTGGAGAAGGTGGTAGTGGAGGAGCTTTGGCACTTGCTGTTGCCAATGAAGTATGGATGCTTGAAAATTCGACGTATTCCATTCTATCCCCAGAAGGATTTTCCTCAATTTTATGGAAAGACAGTAGACGTGCAGATGAAGCAGCGGCTATTATGAAGATTACTGCAGATGATTTATACGATTTAAAGATTATCAATAAGGTTATACCAGAGCAAGTAACGAGCAAGAGTATGCCTAGTAATGAAACCGAAAACATCGACGATAAAACATTGATTGATCAAACGATTAATGGAGAAATATCCGCATCCGCTGAAGATGTGCCTAAAAAAGTACTTACTGTTGAAACTATGGATTGGCTTGCAACGGAACTTAAATTTGGAATTCTTGATTTTATAAAACGTTACGCAGATAAGTCAGCTGAGGAAATTGTGAATGAACGATATGAACGTTTCCGTAAGTTTTAATTGGATACAACTTAGAATTGCATGTGCATGATTATTTTAACCTGTGTTAAAATAATTTTGGGCATGCTTTTTTAATTTACTCAAACTTCGCAGTATAAAAGTTAAATGAATACTTGATAAAATCAGAATTAGAGGATCTATATTACCATGATTAAAACTTTTACATCTCTGTTCCGATTCCTCATTTGGAAGCTACTAATGGTTTAAAACTTTGACAAAAGCAGATATAAAAAGTTAAAACTCCTCACGATGTTCGTCAAACAGTTAACTTTTTATATTAAAATCAAAGTTTTAAACCATAACTAGCTTCAAAAATTCGTCATAGTCACGTCGATGTAAAAGTTTTAATCATGGTAATTCGTTTATTGTATTGACTGAATTTATCAAGTATAGTATAGATTTTGTTACTGTGAAGTTTGAGTAATTTAAAGTGAATTATGTCTTGTTGATTAATGCTAAGGGGTTATCACGACATTAATGTTCATTTATACAAGTATAAGAATAATTTTTTGTCTATATGAAATTATTAATTTTATATATTGACATTAACGCAACGTTAACTGGTATGCTAAATTCATGGAGGTGATTAAGGTTGGAATATACGATTAAAGCATTGGCGAAATTAGCTGGAGTAAGTACTAGAACGCTACGATATTATGATGAGATTGGTTTATTAAAACCATGTCGTATTAACTCTTCGGGGTATCGCATTTATGGGCAAGAAGAAGTTGATTTATTGCAGCAAATTTTATTTTACCGTGAGATGGATATGAAGCTAGAAGAAATACGTAAGATTATTTCACAAAAGGGATTTAATATTGATAAGGCACTTGAAAATCATTACTCGCAGTTAATCGCAAAAAGAGAGCAGATTGACCAATTAATTGCAACCATAGAAAAAACGATAGATACTAGAAAAGGAGAGCGTAGCATGTCAGACAAGGAAAAGTTTGAAGGTTTTAAGAAAGAAGCGATGAAACAAAATGAAGAATCCTACGGGAAAGAGATTCGAGAGGCATATGGAGATGAAGTCGTGAATGCATCCAATAAAAAGTTTATGAACATGACAGAGGGGGATTACACTAAGATGCAACAAGTGGAAGAAGAGTTGTTTGAATCCTTAAAAGAAGTTATAAAGACAAAGGATTTATCCTCAATGGAAGCAAAGAATGCGTTTGAAAAACATAAGGAGTGGTTAGGATTTACCTGGAATTTCTACTCGAAAGAAGCGCATGTAGGTCTAGCCTCAATGTATGTAGCAGATGAGCGTTTTACGAAATATTATGATGAGAAGCTTGGAGAAGGTGCAACGAAGATGCTGTGGGAGATAATTAATAAGTATGCACTATAGTCAGTGTAATTTGGATGATTTATTTCTAATATCCTTTATACTGAAACTAAAAACCTCAGGAATTCGATACCAATGTGTTATGGTAAGTATTCCTGAGGTTTTTTTAAAGATGACATAATCACACAAATTATATTAGAAGATAAGCACATTTTATTATAAAAAAGTGATGTTGTGTGGATATTTCTCCAAAAATTAACCGTATAAGTGAATAACTCTATATTACA
>CAJJLI010000290.1 GCA_905192625.1 uncultured Clostridium sp.
ATACGGATACAACGCCAATTGTGAACGAATCGGAAATTGAAATAACAGCACAAGCAGCTGTATTGATGGAAGGTTCTACAGGTAAAATAATTTTTTCAAAAAATGCAAATGAAGAATTAAGACCAGCTAGTATTACAAAAATTATGACTTTGCTACTAATATTTGAAGCAATCGAGGCTGGGCAGATAACATTAACAGATTCTGTACCAGTAAGCGAACATGCTGCGTCTATGGGTGGATCACAGGTATATTTAGAACCATATGAAACTCAGGATGTAAATACAATGATAAAATGTATTAGCATCGCAAGTGCAAACGATGCGAGTGTAGCTATGGCTGAGTTTATTGCTGGTTCTGAAGAAGCTTTTGTAAAACGTATGAACGAACGTGCAAAAGAACTAGGTATGAAGAATACAAATTTTGTGAACTGTTATGGCTTAGATACTGACAATCACTACTCAAGTGCTTTGGATGTTGCATTGATGTCAAGAGAATTGATTATGAATCATCCAGAGATAAGTAATTATTCTACGGTATGGATGGATACGTTTGTACATACGACAAAAAAAGGGCAATCTGAATTTGGACTAAATAATACGAATAAGTTAATTAAATCCTACCAAGGAATCACAGGATTAAAAACTGGATCTACAGGTTTAGCAAAATATTGTTTGTCAGCAACTGCTAGAAGAGATGATATGGATTTAATAGCAGTAATTATGGCAGCACCGGATACCAAGACTCGTTTTGGGGAAGCTACAAAACTTTTAAATTATGGTTATGCAAATTGTAGCATCTATAAGGATACGGGAGAAGATCTTGTATTGCCAAATGTAGTTGTAAAAAAAGGTGATGTTGATGAGATACCAGTGAAAGTAAATGGTAGTTTTTCCTATCTTTGTACCAATGGTATGAAACCGGCGGATATTACAAAAGATGTGAAGGTTCTTCCAGAAGCCATTGCACCAATTGACGAAGATGATGTAGTTGGTCAGATTACATATTACTATAATGGTAGTGAGATTGGAACACTTCCATTGGTGGCTACTGCTCCGGTGGGGAAAGCCGGTTATATGGATTATTTTATTAAACTTATATATAAATACTTTTAAAGGAGAAAGCATGGAGATAATCATAGGAATCCTAATCGTCATTGTGATTGGCATTGCATATTTAATCTTTGAAAATAAAAATCTAGCTATCACAAACTATATCATTGAACAGGAAAGAGTACCAAAAGCATTTGATGGTATGCGATTTGTATGTTTAACCGATCTTCATAACAATAGATTTGGAAAAGACAATAAACGTTTACTTGCTCATATACACTCTTATAAGCCAGATGTAATACTCATTGCTGGTGATATGATAGTAGCTAGAGAGACTAAGAAGTTAAATACAGCACTAAGTTTGTTAAAAGAATTAAGCAATCATTATCCTGTGTATTATTCCCCTGGAAATCATGAGTTAAAATTAGAAATGTGGGAATTAAATAGACCAAAGAATAGTGAGGACAATTGCTTTATCACATATTTGTCAGAAATAAAAAAATGTGGTGTCTCCTACTTAGACAATGATAGTATAACAATTGAAAAAGGTAAAGATAGGTTGCAAATAACGGGTTTAAATCTTCCTCTCATGTTTTTTTATAAAGGAGGAAAACCGGTTCCTTTTGACAAACGTGACATGTCAGAATTAGTTGGTACTGCAAGCAATCAAGCATATCAAATTTTGCTCGCCCATATGCCAAATTATTTTGAAACCTATGCAGAATGGGGAGCAGATTTTGTTCTATCGGGTCATGTTCATGGTGGAATCATGCGTATACCGTATTTGGGTGGTGTGATATCGCCACAATATGAGATTTTTCCAAAGTATGATTCGGGAATTTTCACCCATAAAAAATCAATCATGTTATTATCAAGAGGACTTGGAACACATACCATACCTGTACGTGTATTGAACCGTCCAGAATTGATTTGTATGGAATTAAAGAAAAAATAGTATTCAAACTTTAAAAATAATGCTATAATAAAAAATATTAGTAATATTAATAACATAATAATATTATGAAAGAATGTCCCGGAATCGTTTGGGTTCCAGGACATTCTTATGTGTGTTAATAAAATACTTTAATTATGAAGAGAAAGAAAGGTACCTTATTTCATGAGAGAATTTCTAATCGTATTAATTGCAAGTTTATTTGCAGGAATTGTGATAATGATTCTGCATGAATTTCCAAAAGCATTTGTATACCAGTTGTTAGATAAAAAGCAAAAGAAGAATGAAGAGGACATGGTAAAAGATTCTTTACCAATAAAAAACCAAAGTATTTGGAAGCTTCATCATTATATTGATCCCATCGGTTTGCTTTTTTGCGGTATTTTACGTATTGGATTTTCAAAGCCATATTATTATCGCATCAAAGATAAAAAGGTAAGTCGGATTTTAGGGATTACAGGATTATTATCTTTAATATTACAGTTTTTAGTCAGTGCTAGCATTCTGCGTTTTGGTCTAGGCTTAGATTCGAAATTAATCATTTCAGCAGGTGCATCGACTGCATTCGAATTTTTTATCTATTTTATTTCATGCTATGCTATAATAAGTCTTGGAATGTTGTTGACCAATTTATTCCCAATCGTTGCATTCGATATGGGGTTATTAGTTGCGGCGAGTTCACCTCTTAAATTCCTAACAATCATACGTGCAGACTATTTGATTAAAATGGTTTGGTTATTTACCGTGTTACTTGGAATCTTAAGCGCTGTGAGTTCCACAATCTTTGGATTATTTATGGGATAGGAGATGTATATGGGAATTCCTGTTAAGTTAGAAGCTTTTGAGGGTCCACTTGACCTCTTACTTCATTTAATTGATAAAAACAAGGTCAGTATTTATGATATACCAATTGTTACAATTACAGAACAGTACATCGAGTATATTCGTGGTATGGACGAAAAAGACTTGGATGTCATGAGTGAATTTTTAGTTATGGCAGCGACTCTTTTAAAAATTAAATCTCAGATGCTTCTTCCAGCACCGAAAAAGGAAGAAGAGGAGGAAGAAGTTGACCCTAGACAAGAACTTGTAGAGCGCTTACTGGAATATAAGATGTTTAAGTTCATTTCAAGTGAATTAAAGGACAAGCAATTGGATGCTGAACTTATGTTATTTAAAGAAAGTTCCATTCCAGAAGAGATTGCAGATATTAAAGATGAGGTGGACATACCTTCTCTTTTGTCGGATTTAACACTTACAAAACTGCATGCAATCTTTAAATCGGTTATGAAAAAGCAAGAAGATAAGATTGACCCAATCCGTAGTAAATTCGGAAGGATTGAACGGGAAGAAATCAATTTAGCAGAAAAGATACTTGAAATTCAAGAGTATGGGCTCTTACATAAGACGTTTAGTTTTCGTAGCCTTCTTGAACGTCAAGCGGATAAAATGGAAATTGTAGTAACATTTCTTGGTATCCTAGAGTTAATGAAGATGCAACGAATAGAAATACTTCAAAAAGAACTATTTGACGATATCTTGATTGAATATCTTGCAGACGATATTGCATCAGTGGATGAATTTTCTATGGAATAGAAGTAATTCTTTTAAGAAAGGTTAGGATTACGTATGAAAATTGAAAAATTAGAAGCCATGATTGAAGCTATATTATTTACTATGGGAGAGGCGGTAGAGTTAGATAGAATCTCTATGGCCCTTGAACACGACGAAGATACCGTTAGAAAAATCATACGGAACATGATGGATAAATATGAAGCCAATGATCGTGGAATTCAGATTATTGAATTAAATAATTCATTTCAATTATGTACAAAGGCGTCAATGTATGAGACGCTTGTCAAAATTGCTCATGTACCAAAGAAACATGTATTAACGGACGTTTTATTAGAAACACTTTCTATTATAGCGTATAAGCAACCAATTACAAAACAAGCGATTGAAGGAATACGTGGTGTAAAGAGCGATCATGCAGTAAATAAATTAGTAGAGTACAATTTGGTTTGTGAAGTTGGTCGAATGGATGCTCCTGGTAGACCAATTTTATTTGGAACAACGGATGACTTCTTGCGTAGTTTTGGAATCACATCCTTACTAGATTTACCGATGGTAAATCCTGAAAAAGTAGAAGATTTCAAATTAGAAGCTGAGGAAGAAGCTCAGCTAAAACTAGATATTTAAGTTTATTATATTTAAGAGTATTTTGTATTAGAAAGAAGTCATAGTGATTAAGA
>CAJJLI010000291.1 GCA_905192625.1 uncultured Clostridium sp.
CGCGATTGCCTCAATTGGTAAACCAACAGAATTAAATACCATAGATAAGGTAATTAAACCAACGCCTGGCACACCTGCAGTTCCTATGGACGCCAAAGTCGCAGTTGAAATAACCGTTAAATAATCCGTTGGTGTTAGATGAATATTAAAGGCTTGAGATGCAAATATTACGGCCACACCTTGCATTATTGCGGTACCATCCATATTAATCGTTGCTCCTAATGGAACAGTAAAGGATGATATTTTTTTTGAGACACCAAGTTTTTTTGAGAGTGTATCAATGGATAGTGGTATTGTTGCATTGGAAGTCGCTGTAGAAAAGGCAAATCCCATAACCGGCAAGAATTTCTTAATAAATCGAATTGGGTTTAGTCCTGTAAATCCTTTTAAAAAGATCATATGCACACCAAAACACTGAACTCCCAATGCCACAACGACTGCAACTGCATATTTTAAAAGTGGGAGTATGGCTTCAAAACCGATGCTGCTAAAGGTTCTAGCAATAAGGCAAAATACGCCGTATGGAGCAACTTTCATAACCATCGCCGTCATCTGCATCATGATATCATTGAACTGACTAAAGAAGTTTCCTACCGTTGCAACACTTTCTCCTAGCTTTGCAAGAATGATTCCAATGATAATTGCAAACACAATTATCTGTAGCATATTTCCCTCAGCAAGGGCTTGTATTGGATTCTGAGGTATAAAGTTTAAAATCGTATCTGGCAAACTTTGTTTGCTTGATGTATCAATATCCGATACTTCAGTCACTTGCATATTCAGACCAACACCGGGATTGATCACTTTACCAATCATTAAAGCTATTGAAATTGCAAAAGCTGTTGTAACAATAAAAAACAGTAAGGTTTTTACACCAATTGTTCCTATCTTTTTTGAGTCTCCCATCGACATACTTCCACAGATTAAGGAGCTAAATACTAGTGGTACTACAAGCATTTGCATCAATCTAAGAAAGCCATTTCCGATTACATAAAAAACTCCATTTAATAAAATCCTGTCCTTTATTATAGATTCTGGAATGTAATAATGCAATACAATTCCAACAATTCCACCTAATATTAAACTAATAAATATTTTCGAAGTTAATCCTAATTTCTTTTTTTTCATCGTTATACCCTTCACACATGAATGGTAGCCTTTCTAATTTATTCTTCTTGTAATTTTCATACTATTATAAACCTCATATTTTTAAACATCCTAACATATTTAAAAACTTTTCTTTTTAGCCCTATTAGAATTCTATCGTTATTAGAATCCTAGTATTTTTAGAATTTTATTGTTTTTTAGTATCCTAGAGTGTTTAGAATCTTAATCTTTGTTAGAATCCTTGCGTTTTTATATTCTTTCACTTTTTAAATCCTACCTTTGTTAGAATCCTAGTATTTTTATAAATCTATTGTTTTTTAGAATTCTTTTCTTTCTCAGATTTCTTTACCTTTTCAGATTTCTTTTCTCTTTCAGATTTCTTATCCTTTTTATTTTGTTTTTCCTTTTTATATTCTTCTATATAATCCTCTAAGGCTCTTTGCCAAGGAGGCAATAAAGGAATTCCTAATAGACGTAACATTAAATTATCTAGTACGGAATATGACGGACGAAAACTCGTTAATTTATCTTGTTCACTGGACACTGGGTGTAGTTTTGCTTTCGTTTGTGAAATACGTAAAACCTCTTCTGCAAATTCAAACCGGCTACATTCCCCTTGACATGTAACATGAAATAATCCGTATTCTCCAAATTCCATTAGATAAAGTATCATCTCTGCTAAATATTTCGCACTGGTAGGTGAGGCAAATTGATCTTTTGCAACTCCAATATTATAGTTCCGATTTGCTTCCTCTAACAGATTTTCCACGTAATTTTCTCCACTGCCAAAAATCCATGAGCTTCGTATGATGATATGTTTTGTGGTAAGGTCTCTTACAAAATTCTCACCTGCAAGCTTGGATTTGCCATAAACGGTCCGTGGATTTGGGATGTCAAACTCTGTATATGGTTGCTTTGACTGACCATCAAATACATCGTCTGTCGATAGCTGAATGATGCGAGCGCCAACTTTTCTAGCTGCAATGCTAAGATTTCTAGCGCCTATTGCATTTACTTTAAATGCGGAATCTATATTATTTTCACAAGCTATCACATCGGTCATTCCAGCACAATTAATAATATCATGTGGACGATTTAAGTCCGCATAGTTGATTACATCATCTAGTTTCACAATATCTACTTCATCTTCATCCGTATAAAATACCTCGATTTCTTTTTGCATGAAGATTTTTAATAATTCATGTCCAACTCTTCCGTTGGCTCCAACAATCCATACTTTTTCCATACTATTCACAAAAGAATCCTCCGATATTAAAAATACTCTTTCATGTAGTGTTCCAAAAAGTACAAATTTAATCACAGATGATTGAATTTTAAAAAAAGAATATGAGAAGCAATTTCTTGCACTTAGCGCTATCATGATATTGACAAATTTCATTCAGGTGTATTTTCACACGCACGAATGAAATAAAATCGAAAAGCGGCCGCGCATATCAGTTATAAAAACCTACAAATATGCCTTGCACATTATTGCTCTAAAGTAGAAAATTACATAAATATAGGGCTGTCACAAAAAGTTAAAAATTTTGCGACAACCCCACAGATACTTAAATTACAATTGTAGTAGAGAAAATCATGGACCTAGTCCATATTTTAAAATTATTCCTCATCGTAAGTATCTAAGAAATGATGTCTTTCTCCATCCTTTTGATACGCAATGACTGTATTTAAATTAACATTGTAAACACTTTTAAAAATATTCATTTCAATTGCTTCATTGGTTTGTCTAAATTTCTTAATGAGACTCTTCATTTCTTGTCTCTTAGAACCACCACCACCATTGTCACATATTGTACAGTTTTCAGTAAACCTACATGCACATTGAATAAATTGTAGATCATGATAATCTTTCCATGCGATGATGTCAGCCTCTTTGATTAAGTACATTGGACGAATTAGTTCCATGCCTTCATGATTTGTACTTTTTAACTTTGGCATCATTGTTTGGATTTGAGCTCCATATAACATGCTCATTAAAATTGTTTCAATTACATCGTCAAAATGATGACCAAGGGCAATCTTATTGCAACCTAAAGACTGTGCATGCTTATACAAATATCCTCTTCTCATTCTTGCACATAAATAACATGGGCTCTCATCGATATCAGCAACGATATCAAAAATCTCAGTGTTAAATATATGAATTGGAATATTTAATAATTTGGCATTGTTAATGATTGTTTGACGATTGATTTCATTATAACCTGGGTCCATTACAACGAATTCTAAATCAAAATGAATGCGGCCGTGACGCTGTAATTCCTGCATACACTTAGCAAGTAACATAGAATCCTTACCGCCAGAGATACAAACTGCAATCTTGTCGCCTTCCTGAATTAAATCATACTCTTTCACACCTTGTGTGAATTTTCTCCAAATTGGTTTTCTATATTTCTTAATTATACTTCTTTCAATTTCTTCATAACGTTCCATACTATTACCCCTATTTTGTTGGTTAGTAAAACTTATTTATTTCTAGTTATTATTGCTATCACTATTTATTTTACATCTCTATTTTTATTTATATTGCTTATTTCATTATTGCTGCGTTAGAGCTTCATAACATTCCTTAAAAATCTCAAGAAATTTCTTAATTTCCTCTATTGTTGTTACATGGCTAAAGCTGATTCGAAACGAGGATTGCGCTCTTTTCTTATCTTTTGTAATTGCATACACTGGTCTTGATGGTGTATTCACTACCGAACATGCCGATTTTATCGAAATACATACTCCATGCTTTTCCAATTCTTCTTTAAACAATGTTGCTTTTACACCTTTGATTCCCATGTTTAGTATATATGGAGAGCTACCCTCTGGACTGTTGATTTGCACTAATTTATACTCTTTTAAAGCATCGATTACGTACTGCTTAATCTCCATAACATGTTGGTATCTTTGCTCATATAGATTATTTGCTAACGATAATGCTTTTAACAAAGCCATTGCTTGTGGTAATACTGGTGTTCCGCTTCGATATATCGTCGTACTAGCTCCACCATGAATTAGGGGTTCTAATACAATCCCCTCTCTTTTTATCAATGCCCCACTGCCATTGAGACCAAAGAACTTATGCGGTGTAAACGTCATTAAATCCACGCCCTCAAAACTAACTG
>CAJJLI010000292.1 GCA_905192625.1 uncultured Clostridium sp.
AAGATGAGGGGGCTTTTCTCTGCCCTCTCAATCAATTCTGATTGGAGGAAGTAATGTCCTCATGTTTTGGATATATCCATAGTTCATACTGATTCTCAATGGTTCTTTGGGTATGAAAACTTGTGTTGAGAATGCTTTCTAACTTAAGAATTACTTTGAGTGCCTGGTCAGTATCCGGCATCGTAAAACTGAACTCACCCAGCGAATTGACTCCTCTTTTAAGTTCTGTTATAAGTGTTTTTGAAGCGATTGTGGTATTATCTTCAAGCAACAATGAAATATTAAACTCATGGGTTGTAGGTTCTAATGGAAGGTAATCACTTAAGATCAATTCAAATGTAAAATCTTCCGATTCAGTATAAATAAATCGCTTCAATTTAGCCATGATTACAACATCGGAACAAAAGCTTTGCCATTGGTGTGGTGTAATCAGACCCTTGGATTCCATAAATGCATCCAAGACTCCTACTAGGGCAGTGCCTTGACCACTAAAATCTTGTAAATCAAGGATTTGATAACCAGCAAGATATTTTGCGCGGTGTGCAGCTTCTAGTTCTAATTTGTAACATTGGATGGCGAGTTTTCCAGTACTATAGAAAAACTTATCTGCAAGATCTAACATCCCAGCTTTTTGTAAGCGTTCACGAAACACTTCAAAATTACGAGCTTTTAGTACACCTACATACTTATCAATCTCATGGAAGTTTGGATAGAAGGTATATTGACCAATTTCATGAGAAATTACAGGCTTGTTTGGTATGAATTCTACGCTTTTTTCAGCAGTAACACGTTTGGTTCCAGTACCATATTGAATGTCGATTTCTCCGATCATTCCTTCATCTAAGCTAGTTGTGCTAGGTACTATAAAATCGTCGTAGTTATAATATGTATTCGGGGCCTCTGCTTGAACAAAACCAAATGGAATA
This sequence comes from uncultured Clostridium sp., assembly GCA_905192625.1. Taxonomy (GTDB): domain Bacteria; phylum Bacillota; class Clostridia; order Lachnospirales; family Lachnospiraceae; genus Lachnoclostridium. The sequence goes on from CAJJLI010000292.1 coordinate 927, forward strand.
TCACAGGCAGCATAAGAACCTCGAATTCTTCGTTCAATTGAAAATCGTACCCCAACAAAAAAATCGTCTTCCTCTAAAATTATAGGAACCCACTGAAAGTTATTACATCCCTGGGTATACAAATGACGATTATCGAGTGATTTATAATGACGTAAGATCTGGGAGAGTGTTTCCTTGCTACCCCACAACTCATTACCTAGGGACATCATTACAAAAGAAGGGTGATTTCCAAAGGCATGAAGTATTCTCTCGCCTTCTTTAATTAGGTATTGTAACTCTTCTTCGTTGTGGCCAGCGTCATCCTTGGTTGTTATGGTACCCCAAAACGGCAACTCAGGTTGCATGTAAATACCAAGTAAGTCTGCTGCATAAAAAGCAGCCTCTGGTGGACAACAAGTATGAAAACGATAGTGATTGATCCCATAACTTTTTGCAATTTGTAGAACATGAATCCATTCGTCTATTGTTGTAGGAGCTGCCCCAGTGAGAGGAAAAATAAGTCCGTCATGTTTACCACGTAAGAATGTTTTTTCATTGTTAATGTAAAAATGATGATCATCTGTAGTAAAACTTCGTAACCCAAACACAGCATGCATATCATGGTCGCGATCAATGAAATTAATACCAATATATATGTGATAGAAGTAGGGGGTATACTCACTCCAAAACGCTATATTGTTATCTATATCGTATACATATTCAATTTCGTTGTATCCAGGTTGAAGTACAATATTTTGATATTTCATTGATAAAGCATCTCGTTCTATATTATGTAATGAAACGGAATCTCCATAATAACAAAGGGTTATGGTTTGTTGTGTAGAAGTTTTATTTATAATTGTAGATTTTAACAAAACAGAGGGTGTATCTGTGTTGGGATATGTATTTATGGTCTGCACATAGAGATTGTCCTTCACACAAAGTGCAAGCATACCTGTAATACCGTTCCAGTTTGTTTGAGTGTCTGGCGATGTTAGATGGCCGCCTTTTGTTTTATACTCTTTATTATTGACAAGAATAGTAATTGTGATTTGAGGGCTGTCCACAAAATCACAAATGTCATATTCATGAGGTGTGCAAAGACTATCAAGGGAAGAAACATAGTTTCCATTTATCCATACACTGGTAAGTCGAGTCCGTTCTAAGATTAAATAAATGGGTTTCCCAACATCATCAGGGTCAATACTTACCTCTTTTTGAAACCACGCGTTTCCTATGTACGGATACTGTTCCGTAAGGTGTGCAGTTTCCTTTTTAAAATTTTCTTCGCCCTTTTTTTGAATTGCAGTTGTAGAAGGTAATTCAATTGTGTCTGTAAAAAAATCGGTGAGACAGTGCCTGGATAGGCCGTCGCCCATAGGATCTAGAGTAAACTTCCATGTACCAGATAAATCATAAATACGTGCCATATTCATCTCCATTTCTGTGCTTTATACACATCCTAAGTTTATTTACGGATGAAGTAATTATAACACAGGGTAAAATTTCCATCTATAGAATCTGGAGATGTTTTGTACGAAAGGGATAAGCTGCTATTTAAGGTGGCAGTAACATTATTTACAATCTGAATACCATAAAAATAAAGACCATGAAAATAAAAAAAAAGTTGCTTACTCAAAATAAGAGCAAACAACTTTTTGTTTTCAACTTTAATTTATAATGCATAACTCCGATTGTAACGAAATATAAATTTTCGTTTGCTTTGATTTATTTGATAAAATGATTTTTGAAATATGGAAATGTATAGCTGTATTAAGAAAATTTTAACAGATTTCAGGTGAATTTATATGGAAAAAATGCTTATTTAAAAAATTTTCCTTTCTTTTGTTTATACATTTGTTCATCCGCAAGCTTAATTAATTCATCCGCAGTTAAGGAGGCCTCACTTGTGGTAGCAATACCGTAGGAAATAGAAAAAATTGAACTAGTGATTCCTAAGGAATCTGGAATTCTCTCAATTTCTGTTCGTATGCGCTCCATGACTTTTTTGGATTGCTTTTCTGTTGTGTTTTTTAAACAAAGCATAAACTCATCTCCACCTAGTCTGCATGCCCAGTCAATGTTATTACGAATGTTCTTTGTAATAACATTGCTTACCTCTTTTATAACAGAGTCACCAATTTCATGCCCATGGGTGTCATTTATCATTTTAAAATTATCAAGATCAAAGTAGCATAGGGATAATGGTTGTTTATTTAAGGTAGCAGTAACAAGATCTACAGGCAAACGTTCGTCCACAAAACGTCTGTTATATAAATTAGTGGAGGAATCTTTCACCACTAGATCATTTACTTTTTGAATGAAATTCTGTAATGGCTCGCTTGTATTATAATCACCAAATCCAATAAACATACTGTTAGTAGCGTCTTTAAATAGCTCAAGTACCACAGGAGTCGATGTATTCTCTATTGGTATTGCTGTAACCATATAAAAATCATCGTTTGCCTTTTCTAACTTAACAAAACTCTTATTTTCTTTGTAAGCTCTGATAGAAATGCAATTTTCACAGATGACACCATTTCCCCAGTAATTGAAGCAAATTTCATCGGTATAATGTATAGACGTACCACGGTAATCAAGTACTTTTTTATGAATAGGATCAACGAGCCTAACACTATCATACATTTTATGAAAGAAGTCCAATTCTTTCTCTAATTGATTGAGTGAAATGCTTTCGGACATTTCTTTCCCTACCTTTCTTTCCTATACATGGGTCAGATGAACGACTGTCTCGATGTGTTTTGTCCATGGGAACATATCCACTGGTTGTATTTTCTTAACTTTATATCCCTTCTTAGTAAGGTAATCCAAATCTCTTTTTTGAGTAACAGGGTTGCAAGAGATATAGATGATTTGTTTTGGGCTTAAGGAGCCTAGTGAAGTTAAGAATTTTTCATCGCATCCGCTACGAGGAGGATCAACAAAAACTACATCAATATCTTTTGCTACGGAATCCTTTGAAGGTTTTGCCTTATTGTTAGAACCGCTTGTATATTTTTTCATAAACTCGCCAGCATCGCCTTCATAGAAGGTAACATTTTTGATATTATTAATTGTGGCATTTTGTTTTGCATCTTTTACGGCTGATTTATTTAATTCCACGCCAATTACTTCTTTTGCATGTTTACTAGCAATCAATGAAATTGTACCAATGCCACAGTAGGCATCCAAAACGGTTTCTTTGCCTGTTAAATTAGCACAGTCAATAGCCGCAGAATATAGTTTTTCCGTTTGAAGTGGATTTACTTGATAAAATGACTTTGGAGAAATGCGGAATGTACAACCGCATAGTGTGTCTTCAATATATCC
>CAJJLI010000293.1 GCA_905192625.1 uncultured Clostridium sp.
GAGCACTCGGTTAGCTTGTAAGATGTAGTAAAAGCGACTGCACTCATTGGTCGTGATTACGACGAGAATGTGCTTTACACATTCTTTGTTCTTTGTTGAATAATTTTTATACAACAGATGCATTTTATTTAGATAGCACAATTTAGGATTATACAAGGAGGATTCTCATTATGGTAAAAGCAATTGTAGGAGCAAACTGGGGAGACGAAGGTAAAGGTAAAATTACCGATATGTTAGGACAAGAATCAGATATTATTGTTCGTTATCAAGGGGGGAGTAACGCAGGCCACACAATTATAAATCAGTATGGTAAATTTGCGCTTCATTTACTTCCTTCCGGTGTATTTTACGATCATACAACTTGTATCATTGGAAATGGAGTTGCCTTAAACATTCCATACTTGTTTCAAGAAATTCAATCGATTGTTGAACGCGGTGTACCAATGCCAAAAATTTTAGTATCTGACCGAGCTCAGATTATGATGCCTTACCACATATTATTTGACCAGTATGAAGAAGAGAGATTGGGTGGGAAATCCTTTGGTTCCACAAAATCCGGAATTGCACCATTTTATTCTGATAAATATGCGAAAATAGGATTTCAAGTTTCTGAATTATTTGATGAAGTTGCATTAAAAGAAAAAGTGGAACGTGTTTGTGAAATTAAAAATATTCTATTAGAGCATATGTATCACAAGCCAACACTAGACGTAAATGAAGTGTTTGAAACATTGTTATCGTATAAAGAAATGGTAAAACCTTATGTGGCTGACGTGTCAAAATTTTTACACGAAGCAATCAAAGAAGGAAAGAACATTTTATTAGAGGGACAATTAGGTGCTTTAAAAGATCCTGATTTTGGTATATATCCAATGGTAACATCCTCATCTACTCTTGCAGCTTATGGTGCTATTGGTGCAGGAATTCCTCCTTATGAAATAAAAGAAATTGTTACAGTTGTTAAAGCATATTCTTCTGCAGTTGGCGCTGGTGAATTTGTCAGTGAAATATTTGGAGAAGAAGCGGATGAATTAAGACGTCGTGGTGGAGACGGTGGAGAGTTCGGTGCCACAACAGGTAGACCAAGACGTATGGGATGGTTTGATGCAGTTGCTTCTCGCTATGGTTGTAGAATGCAAGGTGCAACAGAGGTAGCTTTAACCGTACTTGATGTTTTAGGATACTTAGATGAGATTCCGGTTTGTATCGGCTATGAGATTGATGGTGAGATAACAAAAGATTTCCCTACTACCGTTCAACTTGCTAAGGCGAAACCAGTTTATACGGTATTGCCAGGTTGGAAGAGCGACATTCGTGGAATTAAAAAATATGAAGACCTACCAGAGAATTGCCGTAAGTATATTGAATTTATAGAAAAAGAACTTGAGGTTCCAATTACTATGGTTTCGAATGGCCCAGGAAGAGATGAAATCATAAGAAAATAGTAAAAAATGCTCTTGCATCCGTCAAGTGAAGATATTGATGGAATGCAAGAGCATTTTTCATTTATTATTATCATTCGCCTGAGTGTTTGGCAAATAAAACCCTTAGTTCTTATTCAACAATCGTTATATTATCAAAAAATCCATCGGAATAATGCAATTCATAATCATCTGTGATGAAGATTGCATACGTATCTTCTATGGAATTAATTAGTTCCATACCTTCTTCTAGGCCTAAAGCAAAAGCTGAAGTACTAAGTGCATCACCATCAACCGAATAAGGAGAAATAATTGTAACAGAAATTAAGTTATTATCAATAGGAAGTCCTGTTTCTGGGTTAAGTATATGATGATAAGTGACATCATCTTCCACAAAGTATCTCTCATAGATACCTGAGGAAACAATGGATACATCACTCAATTGCATAACTGCGATGGTTTCTTGGCGATCTGCAAATGGTTTTTGGATGCCAATATTAAAAGGGGAACCGTCTGGCTTGCTACCAACACATAATACATTACCACCTAAGTTAATCATTGCGCTCTTTACACCTTTTTCTAATAATAGATCTTTGATACGGTCTGCAATGTAACCTTTTGCAATCGCACCTAAATCAATCCCCATTCCTTCTTCCTTAAAAGTTATTGTTTGATTCTCTAGGATTAGGTCCTTATAGTTGACATGCTCTACTGCAGAACGGATCTCTTCGTCGCTTGGACGCTTTGTGTTTGTACCAAAGTTCCATAAAGAGGTAAGAGGTTCAATTGTGATATCAAAATATCCTTTTGAGATTTCACCATACTCTAACCCTTTTTTAATCAAATCGGCCGTTGTTTCTGATAATTCATAAGGTACTGTTCCAGATTCGTTAAGCTGCGCAATTTCACTGCTTTTTATGGTACGACTAAGCAATTCTTCGTATTCATCACAGAGATCAAAAGCAGCATCAATAATACTCATGTCATTGCTGTCATACAATGTAATAGTGATTGCGGTATTTAGCTTAATTGAAGATTTGGTAATGGGAGTTTGATTTGCATCATTGGACTCTCCTTTATTGACTTTGGAACAAGAAGCCAATAGCAGAGTACAGATGCAAAATGAGAAAACAAGGAAAATACCTTTTTTATTTATAGTAAATAACTTTTTCATTGAAACCTCCAGGTAATTTATAAGGAATTTAATTCGTTTTATAATTTGACTGTTACATTAAAACGGTAGTTTTATTGTAAGTGAAACCCTTATCCCTGTCAAGGAATCGAGTAGAATTATCTTGAATAGAAGAGGAATTTGGAAAACGAACATTGGCTGTAGGAAGAAAAATAAACGAAAAGAAATAGATAATTTGAACCGATGAAAGTGAACCGATGAAAGTAAACCGATGAAAGTAAACCGAAAATGAAATGGTGAATAAAATGTATGAAACATAAATAAAAAAATATCAATCTATTGATAAAAGATTATCAATAATAAGTAAAATAAAGTTAAAAAAACAAAACAAATGTAGTTCTAAAAACATAAAATATTAAATATAACAATAGAAATTGATGGAATTTCAAAAAAATATGAAATATTGGGTTTACGAAAGCTTAAAGTCATGTTATTATAAATTTGAAAAAAATAATAGTATTAATTGTTAATATTGTAACGGAGTATACGAAACATTGAGGGAAAATTAACTAATTGTGTGGAGGAACGAGAAGTATGAGAAAACAAAAAAGATGGATTGGTATAACAGCGCTTACAGGTGTTACGGTTATTGCTTTGACCGCGAGTGTTATTATTAAGAATAATTTAAACAACAAGGCGAATGAAGTATTAAGCATAACAGAAGATGGTACAAATCTTGGAATTAAGGAAATCGAAGTCTTAAAAGACAAAGACCAAAATGTAACTGGATACAAAGTAAACGTTGAAACAAAAGGCTTTGGTGCTGAACCAATTGTAATGTCAGTTAGCTTTAATGCAACCGCAGACGAGGTAACTGGATTAGAAATCATTTCTCATTCAGAAACAGACAATATTGGGTCTAAGATTACAGAGGACGCTTTCTTAAGTCAATTTGCAGGTTTAAAACTTCCAGTATACATTGATGGTATGGTTGTTGGAAGTGACAATGAAGCGAAAGAAGAAGAGAAAGAAGAAGCGCCAGAAGAAAATAATTCTAGCGAACCTACTCAATTAGTAGATGGAACATATGAAGTAAAAGCAAAAGAAGCAAGCAATGGTTGGTTTAGCCAAGTAAGCTTAACGGTAAAAGATGGCGCAATCACAGATGTAGTATGGGATGCGGTAAATGAAGCTGGTGAGAAGAAATCTATACAAAGTATGAACGGTCAGTATGTAATGACGGAAAACGGACCAACTTGGGCAGAACAAGCAGAAGCATTAGCAGCATATGTAATTGAAAATCAAACAGTTGATTCACTTAATATTATCGATGGCGGAAAAACAGATACCGTAGCAAGTGTAAGTATTACAGTAACTGAATTCGTAGATCAAGTAAAAGAATGCTTAGATTTAGCTTCTGGTAAAACGAAACCTGCTGATGTTGTATTAAAAGATGGAACCTACGAAGTAAAATCGAAAGAAGCAAGCAATGGTTGGTATAGTCAAGTAAGCTTAACAGTAAAAGATGGCGCTATTACAGAGGTAGTATGGGACTCAGTAAATGATGCAGGTGAAAAGAAATCTGTACAAAGCATGAATGGTCAGTATGTAATGACAGAAAACGGACCAACTTGGGCAGAACAAGCAGAAGCATTAGCAGCATATGTAATTG
>CAJJLI010000294.1 GCA_905192625.1 uncultured Clostridium sp.
ATTTAGAAGATAATAAGAGGTGAGAATTATACTTACATAGGTGAGGTAGCAATCAGCACGGAAGAGGAAACGTCTCAGGAGATAGAAGAATAGTAAAATATATAATATATTTGAGGAGTGGATTATTTCATTTACATACCTAAGCATGGAGCAATATAAAAACGGTTACCTTTCAAAGAGATTGAAAGGTAACCGTTTTTATTTACTGAAGTTACAATTATTTTTTATTATATTTATTTAAAATATTTTGAATTCTTTCGGTTGGACTTAAGAACTCACTTATGGATGCATCGTGATTTAATGCATCGATTAATAAAGCGATATACTTACTCATATCTGCATTGATATAGTATGGTTTTGATAAAAGCTCTTCTGTTTGATAAACAAGGTTTGTAGTGATTACACGGTAAATTAGTCCTTGTTCATATGCTTCATCAAATTTTTCGAGTCCATTTGTAAATAAACCAAATGTAGAGCAAATGAAAATTCTCTTTGCTTTTCTCTTCTTAAGTTCAGTAGCTACATCAAGCATACTTTCTCCGGAAGAAATCATGTCATCAAGGATTACAACATCTTTGCCTTCTACATCAGAACCGAGGAATTCGTGTGCAACAATTGGATTACGTCCATTGACAATGGTTGTATAATCACGTCTCTTATAAAACATACCCATATCAAGACCAAGTACGTTCGCAAAATAAACTGCACGGCCCATAGCACCTTCGTCAGGGCTGATTACCATCATATGTTCTGCATCTACTTCTAGATCTGGAACATTGCGAAGAAGTGCTTTAATAAACTGATACGTAGGCATTACAGTTTCAAAGCTCTTTAAAGGAATAGCATTTTGAACTCTTGGATCATGAGCATCGAAGGTAATAATACTTTCAACACCCATACTTGTTAATTCTTGTAATGCTAAAGCACAGTCAAGAGATTCTCTTGAACTTCTCTTATGTTGTCTACTTTCGTATAGGAAAGGCATAATTACTGTAATTCTACGCGCTTTACCACCAACTGCGGCAATGATTCTCTTAAGATCTTGATAGTGATCATCAGGAGACATGTGATTGGTTTGTCCAAACATATTGTATGTTAGACTATAGTTACAAACGTCAACAAGTATATATAGGTCGTCACCTCTTACGGATTCCTTGATTAAGCCCTTTGCCTCACCTGACCCAAATCTTGGGCATTCGCTTTTGATAAGATAGGAATCTCTTTGATATCCAGAAAGAGAAGTTAAAGTAGATTCAGTTTCAGATCTTTCGTTTCTCCATTCAACAATGTAATCGTTTACTTTTTGGCCAAGACCTTTACTACTTTCTAGAGCAATAATTCCTAAGGTACCGACGGGAATGGTTTCTAAAAAATTATCTTGTGACATTATTTTTTCCTCCAGTAATATTTTACTATATAAATGAAAAATTTAGATTTTCATTTTGGGTTTTATGGTTTTAAGCAATTGTTATCATACTATTATCCAATAATTTCGTCAAGCGTCATTGATATTTCTTATTAAAAACGTTAATTTTACTTATAAGTCAAATTATGACTATGTTACTTTGGTGAAATTGTATATTCTTGTCGATTAAGAATGTATCACTTGGGGACGAATGTCTTCGCCTACAATTTTTAATAATATATAATTGCTCGTAATTCTTGAAAATATTCTTTCGCTATAATTACTTTTTAATTGTTCAAAGGACAAGTTTGTAGAGATGATGGTTGATTTTTGTTTTAAGTGACGTTCATTGATGCATTGATAGAGCTGTGAGTTAATAAAAGAGTTACTTAGTTCAGTACCGATGTCATCGATAATCAGTAAATCACAATCTAAAATATAGTCAAATTGATTTCGTATATTTTCATAATCATCTTCATGATTAAATTTATATTTTTCAAGTATTTCAAACAGCTGAAAGGAAGTAAGATAAATCACAGTGTGAGCTTTGTCTAATAGTTCCTTAGCAATACAATTTGAAAGAAAAGTTTTACCAACCCCTGTATTTCCGTAAATTAAAAGATTTTCATATTTTTCATCAAATTCTTCTATAAAACGTTTTGCTTTTTTAACAACTCGTTTCATATTTTCATACGGGGTAAGGTTCGTTGTTTCTTCGATGTAATGATCGGAATAGTATTTGTAAGTAAAGGTTGAAAAATTTTCAACTTTAATAGCATCCCTAACGTTGGATTGTGAATACAGCAAATCTACGATTGCCTGTTTAAAACAATGGCATTTGCTATTTTCAACATAGCCAGTATCCTGACAGGCATTACAGATGTATTTTGGTTGTAAATAGTCTTTTGGATATCCGTGGGATTCGAGCAGCTGTTGTTTTTCTTTTGAACGCAGTTGATTTCTCTCTTCTAAGTGGCGTAAAGCTTCGGTATCTCCTGTTAGAGAAAGTTTTGCACTTTTTATTGAGTCCTCAACCATTTTAGCATCGATTTCGGATAATACGGGTATAGCCTTATAAACTTCTTCTTTTCTACGATCAAGTTCGTATTTACTTTGCAAACGTCTGTTATCATATTCTCTTAAAATAGTATTATATTGATAATTCCTTAAAGCCATAGTATCTCCTCCTACCTACAATATTATAGTGCATTCGGGCTATAATTTTACTGACGATTAAGTAATCTTTGTTCCATTGATAAATATTCTTCTTTTGTGTAATTTCGTTGAGGAAATGCATTGAATTTATTGTTAGATACGGGTTTTGTGGTATTTGTTTGCTTATTATTATTTACCATTGCTGATAATTTAGCATGTTCTTCATCTAACTTGTCAATATCACTTTTTTGAGTAACGCCTTTTTTGTACCAATTTTCAAGTATTTTATCTGCATATTTAAAGTCCGGCTTACCTGTGGATAGTATAGTGCGGTTACAAGCTTCTTCAATTATGTTAATCTCAAATTTGAATGTATGAAACCATCGGTGCATAAACTTCTTTTCAATCGTACCAGGAGTACGGTTTAAACCAAAGGCTTTAATGACTGCATTATAATTATTGTTATAAGAAGTAGTTGCAGCTTCCGCTTTTTCTACGGTATCAATGCCTTCTTCTGCCCATGATAATGCAACAGTTTCAATGTATGAGGCACTTTTTTTATTTTTGGATACACAATACTCATATAGGTATAAAATTAATTCAGCTGAAAAACCAACACTTTCATATAGGAATAGAACCAATTGTACATCCGTTGGCTTTAATAAGCGTTCTAAATATTGCTCCAAAGTATTCATCATAAACTTTACTTCATCAATATCTGTTAATTGAGCAATCTGAGCCTCGGAATAGTTTGGTTTATGAAATGAATTTTGCTTTGGATTTGCGACTTCATTAGTTACTGCATTGTCTTGTTCATTTAGGTCCAAGTTTGTTGCCGCAGTTAGATCTTTGGATGATTGATCGCCACTTAATTCGCAAAATAGTATGGATGTAATCGTTCGTTTTTGATCGCGCTCAATTTTTATTAATTGCTCTTTTTCCCAGTACTTTAGTGCACGCTCAATATCTTTTTCTGTTTCATCTAACTTTTCAGCAAGAAAAGAAATCGATATGTCCGACATATGATTTGAAATACAACGTAGCAAATAAATATATACCTTGACAAACGTACCGTTTGCAGTCGGCATATACTCATCAATGAACTGGTTTTGAAGAATGGTTATTCCTGTTTGCATATTACTGCTAAGAAAAATTTTACTCATATCATTACCCCAAATCTCTATGTAATCCACATTAATAAGTTACAATTTTGATGAGCATTCGATTTAAATACTCATATTGTGACATAATAAGTCACAACACAAAATACATTTGTAATACATTAAGGTTTTGTTCTGCCCATACGATAACTTATGTTATACATATGCGCATAAACTGTTATTATTTAATTCCATACAAGATTAGAAAGCCTTTATGCAAGCATAGAGGCTTAATATCACCGGAAAGTTCTTTCTGCTGGACATTATAGCATATAAAAAAATGAAAGAAAATAGAAGATTTTTTCAATAACTTTAACAACGTGAAAATGTTAATAATGTGGATAATGTGGATAAGTCGGTGGATTCTATATGTAAATTATTGTAAAATGCTTCTCAAATATAAGTATAGCTTATATTTTTTAAAAAATAGTCTATTCTTGTAGAAAAATATCGCTTGATAAAAAATCCACAGGCTTATCTGAGTAAAATTGT
>CAJJLI010000295.1 GCA_905192625.1 uncultured Clostridium sp.
CTATAAAAGTATTGGATTGCAAGAGAGTGCAAAGCACTCTTTTATTTTATCAAGGTATAGAGAACTCACTGATTTCCCTATTTTTACAGAATGTTTAGAGAATTGGTTGATATTATAACCTTGATGGATCAAATAGATACCTTTAAGGACTTGATAACAGGTGTTTTATATTTATTAATCGTCAGTACAGTTCTGAAATTATGAAAATGGAGGATGGAAGTGAATGATGAAGGAAAAGTTTAAGAAATTGATAGCATTTCTACTAATGATGATTGTTGTTATATCAAGTTTGCTTGGGTGTAATAAATCCGAAAAGACGAATGGTGGGCAAAAGAATAAAGCGATGGGAAGATACGTAGAGGAAGAACTTCTTTTGCCGGATGAGTATAAAAATAGTCAAATATTGAGTTTGGATAAGAACGCGAATGGAGATATTGAAGTTTTTCTTTTTGCTTATGAAAATAATACATATTTAAAAATATTTAGAAATGAAACAGGGGGTTGGGAGGAGAAAGTACAACCATGGCTAAGTAAGATTAAAACGGATGATTATAGTAGGGTAGCAAGTGTTGTATATGGTGAAGATGGAATATATTATGCCCTTGTTCGAGTTTATGACGGTAATAATGGTAGCAATTTAATATTTAAATGCCAAGATGAAAATATAGAACCTATAAATATCATTATTCCTGGTTTAGATAAAGAAACTGATTTCGGTGGATATGTAAGTAAACCGATAATTGACACGATTGGGGTCCTTAAGAATGGAGATATTATTGCATATGATTCAATTTTAAGACAAATTGGTCTATTTTCTCAGGATACAGGAGAAAGCTTAAGACAATATGATAGTGTAGAGAGTTTTACACAAAGAGAGGATACTTTTTGGGCTGCAAAGTCGGAGGATAAGACGATTGTTTGTTATACCGATGTTGAAACTGAAATACCAGCTGAAAATAACGTGATTGATGGAAAAATAGCAGTCACAGACAAAGCTATCTACTTATTAAATAAAGAAGGAATACATCGTTTAGAAAACAGTGGCACCATATGGCAAACGATTGTAGATGGTGGTCTTTCTTCTATATCTATTCCTAACTCAGAATATGTAAGTTTAGAAATCCTTGAGAAAGAAAAGGAAGAATACTTTGTTTTATTAAGAAATACAAATCAAAATATAAAAATTTATCGTTACTATTTCGATGAGTCAGTACCGTCTGTACCGGAAGAAGAGTTGACAATATATTCATTATATGAAAATAGTACGATTAGGCAAGCCATTAATGTATTCCAAAGCGCTAATAGTAGTGTAAAGATAAATTACCAAGTAGCCTTAGGAGAAGAAAGCTCTGTATCGGTGAATGATACTATCCGTGCGTTAAATACCGAATTATTAAGTGGGAATGGAGCTGATATATTAGTTCTTGAAGGACTTCCAGTGGTTTCTTTAAAAGAAAAGGGAGTTCTTGCGGATATTACCGATGTGGTGACACCATTTGTTGAAAATGGAACATTGATTCAAACGATTGTATCTAGCTATTTTGAAAATGATAAAACATCTGTCTTGCCAGTAAGATTTCAAGCACCATTTTATTATGGTAGTGAGAAAGTGATAGAGAAATTAGATAGTTTAGATTTATTAGCACAATATATTAAGGATAATCCAGATGAAAAAATATTTACAGAGTTAACTTATCGTCAAATAGCAAGCACTTTCCTTTTACTAAATTATAATAAATTAATCGATGAAAAAGAAGAAATGAGTAAAGAGACATTCATTCAGTTCTTAGAAAATCTAAGTATTATAAGTAAAAATAGTGGGGGATCAGTAGGTGTTTCCATTGGTTCTAATATACTGCAAGAAGGTCTTGTTAAATTTGATAATGCAAATATGTTGCAGGATATGGAAATGACAAATGGTACTACGCAAGCTGGAATCATGCAAATAAGATCTGTTTCCGACTTCGCGATGCCAGCTGATACAATACGAAAAATGAATTTCATTTATTCTGATATTAATGACCTTTTTATACCAAGTCTTACAGTAGGTTTAAACTCGGCTTGTAAACAAAAAGATTTAGCGAAGGAGTTTCTAAAAACCTTGATATCAGATGAAGTCCAAAAAGCGGTGTTAGGAGATGGACTTCCTGTAAATGAGAGAATGCTTACTGAATTGGCGGAGATGGATTATAGCAATAGTAGCATGTCATTTTTTGACGGCAAGGACATCACTTCGATAGAATACCCAAGTATGGAAGAATTAAAAGAAGTGTTTGATTGTGCGAAACAATTAACAACGCCTTTGAGTTATAATAAGTTATTAATTGATGGGATCATTGATAATATAACTAACTATTTAGAGGGGGAAATCTCTATTGAACAAGCAACTCAGGATACTCTTAATTTAATTAATACGTATCTTTCGGAGTAAGAGTGGCTAAAAAATATGGAATAGGGTGGGGAAATTATGCAAAAGAAAATGAAAACAAAATTATTGGTATTCGCTTTCATCGTTATATTAATGATTGCCAATGTGTCAGCTTGTAGCAAGGTAAAGGGGATCAATGGAAACAAAGCTATGGGAAGGTATGTGGAAGAGGAAATTAAGATACCAGAAAAATATTATAGATATTATACAATCAATATGGTTAAAAATTTGAATGATAATATAGAAGTTTATATGACAGATAATAAAAAATATATAAAATTAACATTAAATGAGGATAGTCAGTGGGAGGTGAAAGAACAACCATGGCTAGCTAAAATAAAAACAGAGAACTTGACCTATGTAAAACAAGTTATACTTGGTGAAGATGGTTTTTATTATGCACTTATATATGATTATATTGATGGAAAAGATAATACTTTTTATATATACCAATGTAACACAGAGGATGCTGATCCAATCAAAATAAATGTCCCTTATTTTGTAACTCCATATGAAGCTAGGCCAAATTTTATCACTACGCCGATTATTAGCTCCTTCGGAGTTTTTAAGGATGGTAATATTATTGCCAACGATGCATTCAAAAATAAATTATTATATATTTCAAAGGAAACCGGTGAGATTCTTGCTAAATTTGAAAATGTTGAGCCATTCGTAATAAAAGGAGATGAACTTTGGGCAACAAATCCCGATGACAAGGCTGTTACGCACTACTCTAGTACAGAAAAGAAAATGCAGATAGATAGTAACGTTATAGGCGGTAAATTAGTAGTTACAGACAAAGCTTTTTATATATTAAATGACAAAGGAATTCATCGTTTAGAGAAAGATGGAAGTCTATTACAGACAGTTGTTGATGGCGCCTTAACATCAATTTCAAATCCTAGAAATTCATTTACTAGTTTTTATGTTAGTGAAAAGGAGAAAGAAGAGTATTATGTTTTGGGGAATGGTGTTCAAAGCAAATGGATTTATCATTACTATTTTGACGAAACGATCCCTTCGGTACCGGAACATGAGATAACCGTATATTCCTTGTATGAAAACGGTACGATACGTCAGGGAATCAATGTATTTCAAAAAAATAATAGGGATGTCAAAGTAAATTATATCGTCGCTATGGAAGAAGAAAACTCTGCTACAATCAGTGATATCATTCGCGCACTGAATACAGAGCTTATTACAGGTGAAGGGGCAGATATATTAGTGCTAGATGGACTCCCGATAAACCAGTTAAAAGAAAAGGGAGTACTAGAAGATGTCAGTGATATTATAAATCCTATGATAGAGTATAGAACATTAATATCAAACATTGTTGAAGAATTTTATGAGAATGATAGGTCAATATATGCGGTTCCAGTTCGATTTCAAGCGCCGTTCTTCTATGGTAGTGAGGAGGTGCTTGATGCATTAAGTAACATGGATAAATTAGTACAATACATAAATAAGAATCCGAATAAAAGAGTAATATCTCCCCTTACTTACGAGGAACTTGCTACTACATTCTTTCAGCTAAATTACGATAATTTAGTAAATAAAGATGGAGAGATGGACAAAGAAGCACTGATTTCGTTTTTGGAGAATCTAGAAGTAGTAAATAATAATATAGGAGCTTCTGATGAATTATACAGGGCAAGTACTGAAATATATAAAGGGATGATAAGATTTGATAATGGGTTTGGATTTCAAGAACCTGAAATCTTAGAAGAGACTACGGAAGCTGGAATATTGCAATTAAGAAG
>CAJJLI010000296.1 GCA_905192625.1 uncultured Clostridium sp.
CATATACCTACAGGTATCGTTATCTCATGTCAAGATGAAAAATCACAGTTAAAAAATAGAGATAAAGCATTGAAAGTTCTTCGTTCAAGATTGTACGAATTGGAATTACAAAAGGCTCATGATGCAGAAGCAGCGGCAAGAAAGAGCCAGGTAGGTACCGGAGACCGTTCTGAAAAAATCCGTACTTATAACTTCCCTCAAGGACGTTGTACGGATCATAGAATAAAACTAACAAGTCATCGTTTGGATGATATCATGAACGGTGATATTACAGAAATCATTGATAGTTTAACAGCAGCAGATCAAGCAGCGAAACTAGCGAATATGAATGAAAATGCATAACATGTTATGAATGTTTTGGGGTTCTTAGGTAAATAATTACTAGGAACCCTTTTTAGGGTCTTATGAGGGAGGTTTCGTAAGCATATGACAAAAAAGCAGTTTGCAGTATTTGGATTGGGCAGGTTTGGAATAAGTGTAGCGAAAACACTTATTGATGGAGGATGCCAAGTTATGGCGGTGGATGACGATGAGGATAAAGTTAACGATGTTGCCGATATTGTTACTTATGCCGTAAAAATGGATGTAACGGATGCGGATGCACTAGCAACCCTTGGAATTAGAAACTTTGATGGAGCTATTATAGCAATTGGAGAAAATTTAGAGGCAAGTGTATTGGTGACAATCTTAGCGAAAGAAATGGGAATCCCGTATGTGTTAGCTAAGGCTCAAAATGATATACATGCTAAAGTACTTAAAAAAGTTGGTGCAGATTTGGTTGTATTCCCTGAAAAGGAAACTGGAATTCGAATCGCAAACAATTTAATGATGGGGAATTTTTTTGATGCGGTTGAACTATCAACTACTCACAGTATGATGGAACTCGATATACCAGAAGAATGGATTGGGTATACATTACGTGAATTGAATTTACGAGCAAAGAAAAAAGTGAACGTTATAGCAATTAAACGAAATGATATTATTGATATAAATCCTGAAGCAGAAGATCCGCTTAAAAAAGATGATGTACTTGTAGTTATTGGCCAAAATGAAATGCTAAATAAATTAACGAGTCAGTAAAGGAAAGGTACGAAAGACATGATTAGCAGTCTATCAAATTCTCAAATCAAAAATATTATACAACTTCAAAAAAAAGGTCGAGAGAGAAAAGAGCAAGGCGTTTTTATTTGTGAAGGAATTAAGATGTTCGAGGAGGCAAGAGCCTTTCGCGATGGAAGAATAATTAAGGCCTATATTTCAGAAGATTTTTACGAACAACAAAGACAGGCAGGAAAGAACTATGACGATCTTCCTTATGAAATAGTTTCAGAACAAATTTTTAAAGAAATTTCGGAAACGATGACACCACAAGGAATCCTTGCTATTGTTAAACAACCAGAACATTCTATAAGCGATATGTTTCAAGGGGAAGAAGCAAGATTATTATTACTTGAGGATATCAGAGATCCTGGAAATCTTGGCACTATGGTGCGTACTGCAGAAGGGGCCGGATTTACCGGTATCATTCTAAGCAAAGGTTCTGTAGATATGTATAATCCTAAAGTAATAAGATCCACTATGGGAGCAATTTTTCGTGTGCCATTTATTTATGTCGATAATTTTTTAGAAACATTATCTGAACTTAAAGAACAGCACGTTAATATATATGCGGCACATCTAGAGGGAGCTTGTGATTATGACAGGGTATCCTTTGATAAAAAAACAGCGGTTTTAATTGGAAATGAAGCAAATGGATTAAGTGACCAAAGTGCAGAAATTGCTACCCGTTGTATTAAGATACCGATGGAAGGGAATGTTGAGTCCTTAAATGCAGGTATAGCGGCAGCTATTTTAATGTATGAAGTGTATCGCCAAAAAAGATCGAAATAGTTTTTTAGATTTCTTCTTTCCACGAAATACTACGTAAAAACCTTGAATATAACATATGTATTGCGATATTTGTCAATCTAAGACGTTCGGTTTTTCTTTTCAAAAATAGGACAATCATTTATAATGAGTGTAAATTATTGGAAAAGGAGCGACAAGGATGATACAGAAATTGTTTGATACATATGTGTTTTTGTATATCATGGGGGGATTATGTGCAGTAGGTATTCTGATTAAACTAAGTTTATATTTTGGATATCGATCGTTCATCAAAGCTTCAGATTCCGTAAGTGCGAGTAAGAAGCGCTGGATGAAGCAGATGAAGTTAAAATTTGAAACATGCTATCAGTTAAAGATAGGTGTTAACAATGTGGATGTTTTTGTGGACAAGTATGTTAGTAAACGCAAATTTTGTGGATTATTGTTATCCACATGGGAGAATATAAGTGGACAAATGATAACACTGTGTCTGCTTACAGCTTCTTGTGCAGGTATTTTAGGCATTATTTATGATTGTGGAAAAAATATTGTTTTATTCACATTTTTTATGGGAGCAGTAGGTAGCATACTTGTTATTATTGTGGATAATCTTGTGAATATATCAGAACACAAAAAAATCTTATTTTTAAATTTAAAGGATTACTTTGAGAATTATTTAAAAGTGCGCTTGGAAAGAGAGCATTTTTATCCAGAAGAGTTAAATCAATACAGAAGGGAATATTTTAATTCCGTTTCTGAGAGTAAACTTGAAATGGCGAGTGCAAAAGAAGCGAATGTTGTTAAAGCAGAATTGCGAAATCCAAATATTAAGGTAATCAGTAGTTCTACAATCCCAGCTGAAAAAGATGGAAATGAAGGACTTCCGAGTGAAGAAGAAATTTTAGGCGATAAAAAGACATCCAAAAAGCAAGAAAGAATAGCAGCAAAAGCGGCAAAAAAAGAAGAAAAATTAAATAGAAAAGAGGCCAAAGCTGCAGCTAAGCTTATAAATAAATCTGAGAAGATTTTGATAAAGCGTTCGATTAAAGACGATAAGCTAGCAAAGAAGGTATCAAAAAGGGAAGAGGCTCTTCAAAAGAAACTTTCTAAACAAGAAGCGATTAAAAATGCAAAACAAGCTCGCATTGATAAAAAGAGAAATGCAAAGCAAGCGCGCATCGATGAAAAACAAGCGCGCATCGATGAAAAACAAGCTCGTATTGATGCAAAGAAAAATGCGAAACAAGCACGCATAGACGCAAAGCAAGCTCGTATTGATGCAAAACAAGAAAAACGAGAAAATATTCAAAGAGAAAAAGAAGAAAAGATTCGTTTAAAGCAAGAAAAAGAGTTATCACAGCAAAAGGCATATCAAAGTAAAATGCGATTAAAAGAAGAAAAAGAAATTGAAAGAAAAGAAAGAGAACAGCGTAGAGTAGAAGAAGAACTTAAAAAGCAAGAGGAAGAAAAACTTGCGAAAAACAATGAATTAGCACTTGAAGCAGTTGCTTCAAAGGCTGCAGAAATAAAAGAAGAAAAGATAAGTAAAGATATTAAAAAATCAGATGAGGACAAGCTTATTGAGGAAGTTTTAAGAGAGTTTTTGGCTTAATGCAGACATTGAAAATAAAGTTACATCTCATTTGCTTGTGATACATAATAAAGAAAAGTTTATGAAGATTTCTACTAAGTATAGTTTATATTTAGCAGAAGTCTTCTGTTTTTTTGTTATAGAAAATAAGAACATAAATGCTTTGTTCAATGCATTACCTTATAAGAGGAAACACGCAATGGGTATGATGCACTATAACAAATCAATTGAAATCCGACAGCAAATCAATTGATATCATTCAGCAAATCAACGTGAGGTTTAAGAAAAAATCATTTTCATCGAAATTATACGAAAACTATTTTACCGAAACACAACGAAAATATTGAAATATCTGGCAAGCTCTGTTAAAATGTAACAAAGTTATAAAATAAATAAAATCGGCTAAAGTAATGTTAAAATTAGTACTTATAAAGGAGAGTTTTATCATGGCAAGAGTATCGTTTGATTATTCAGTGGCAAAACAGTTTATACGTAATGAAGAAATAAGTAATATTGAAAAAATAGCAGAAGCTGCTAAGGCGGAGTTATTATCAAGACAAGGGGCAGGGAATGACTATCTAGGTTGGATTGACCTACCTGTCAATTACGATAAGGAAGAATTTGAGAGAATTAAAAAATCTGCAGAAAAGATACAATCGGATTCTGAAGTGTTGTTAGTAATCGGAATTGGTGGATCCTATCTTGGAGCCAGGGC
>CAJJLI010000297.1 GCA_905192625.1 uncultured Clostridium sp.
AACCGAATTTAATCTGTGCTTCTACTTTATCGCCTTCTGTAACCGCAACGTTTCTCATGTTATCACCAACACGTAACACTCGAATGTGGCTACTTTCCATGATTCCGATAGCAGTTGTCATCCAACTTGCAATTCTTTCTTGAACATTCTTATCATCCCAGTATCCAGCAATCACTTTTCTCTCAATATCCATTCTAGTGAAAATATGGCCAAATTCTCGATCTCCATGTGCCGACTGGTTTAAGTTCATAAAATCCATATCAATACTATCATACGGAATTTCTTGATTAAATTGTGTATGTAAATGTAATAACGGTTTTCTAAACTCGCTCAATCCCAAAATCCATGATTTCGCTGGTGAAAATGTATGCATCCACGTAATAACACCCGCACACTCTACGTCCGCATTCGCATCATTAAATGTTTTTCTTATACTTACATTATCAATTAACGTTGGTTTTAAAACTACTTCATAAGGTAAAATCCCCGATTTATTTAACCCTTCCACAATAATTCTTGAATGCTGTGCAACTTCTTCTAAACTATCTGCACCATAAAGGTCTTGTGAACCAGTAGCAAACCAAAACTTATAATTTTTACCCATCTTATATTCCTCCAATCTCCTTACAAGTGATAAACTTCTTTGAATTCATTACTTAAAGAATTCTATAATCATATACTGAAATATTTAATCAAGTAAGATTTATCTTTATCACCATGAATTAAGTTCCTATACTATAGTTATAATGCATTTAATGGCGAAGTTCAATCCAATTATATAATGAACTAAATCAAACTTTTCACTTAATAATTAATTGTTTCATTTTGAACTAAATATATTAATCTGCAATCCACTCAATTTGAAAATCGATTGATTTGTAATTATATTTACCTGCAATTAATTTTTTGATTGCACGTATCTCCAATCCATGTATATAAATTCCTGTATTCTATAATTCTACTTATTTGCTATTCCACTTTTCTGTAATTCTAGCCTTCTACGATTTTATTCATCAACAATTCCACTTATCTTAGATTCTATTCTTCTTTATTCTAATCTTCTTTTATTCTAATCTTCTTTTATTCTATCATTTTGAATTTCTACTCATCTAAAATTCCACCTGTCTGCAGATTTACATAATGACAATCAATGAATTCTCTTTCGATAATAATAGGTATTAAATTAAACCACTCGATGCATTTATTTAATATAATCGCATCGCTTGTAATCACCAAAGATTGCTTCTCCAGTACCGTGTCTGCATTCGGAACCAGATGAACCTCCGTTTGAAATGGGTAGTTTGCAAGTAAATCTAAAATTCTCATTTTTAATCTTCCAGAATTAGAGACTGGAGAATCTAGATAAAACACTGCTTTTCTTACCCCTAAATTTTTCAATTGTTCTCCAATGTATCGTATTGCCTGTTCCGTTTTTTCTATTAAATGATATGTGCCACGAAGCCCTGCCAAATCTCTTATTGTTCCATCCATGCATAAAAGTAAGGTGGAACCTGACAAGGCAACTTCTAATGTAATGATAAGGTTAAAACCATCGATGTAAACTGTTTTTCCTTCTAAAACTTTAACCTGCTTTTCTTTTCGTTGCATTACAACTTTCTTTGTAGCAGTTGCCCTCACCAGTGCTAATCTTTGACGTCGGATAACATATAGTGATTTCCAACAAAGGTAGAGGCACTTTTGATTGGATAATTTCGTTCCATTAAAAATAATAAATCATGTTGTGCATTCTTTAATTTTAATAAATTACTCTGAAAAAAGAACTCTTTTTCATCCTCTAATACAAAGCCTCTCCTTACGTCTTTCATGTTGTCCCTCTCTTATGAGTCTCCTAAGAATTTATATGTCTTCTACGATTTTCCTATGCTTCTTCTATGAATATCCAAGCTTCTTTTATGAATTCCTATGCTTCTTTTATGAATTACTATACTTTTCTTTTGAATCCCCTATACTTCCCTTTGAATCCCCTATACTTCCCTATGAATCCCCTATACTTCCCCTATGAATCCCCTATACTTCTCCTATGAATCTCCTATACTTCTTCTAACGCATCTCCTATACTTCCCCTATACGAACTTTGTATATGCAAAATTTCTTTATCAAAGTATTATTAGAAAATAAAATAGTCACGCAATGTCTATAGAGTCAGACAGAAAAGCAAGCGTTCTTGCGAGAAAATTTTAAATTCTAGCGCTCATTAAGTTACTAGAGGAGTACCGTTTCAAACCTCGATTAAAAACAAAGCAAGCAAACAATGATATGAAAATTGTAAATACTGTGA
Source organism: uncultured Clostridium sp. (assembly GCA_905192625.1). GTDB lineage: Bacteria > Bacillota > Clostridia > Lachnospirales > Lachnospiraceae > Lachnoclostridium. Next base: position 2,300 of record CAJJLI010000297.1, read on the forward strand.
TGTACAATAACTTGCTAAGATTAAAATTTAACATTATATTTAGTGGTGTATATACGACTAAACCAACTGGAATGATGGTATATAATATCATTTTAACCACTCCTTTAAATATGCCTTCCGGATAAGTCGAAAAACTTATCGTTGAATTGTTAAGATTGCTAGCAATGATGTCCCCTTTTACAATCCAAAAGGATAAACTACCAAATAGTATCGCAAATGCTGTTAATATAATTGCACCAGTTATCGTAAAATAGGTAAATAACAAAATTCGATCTAATTTTGCATGAAATATAAAAATTATTATATACCCATATAATAAGTCACCAATTGCAGGTGTGCTTGTGCCCGAAGTAATAACATTTAAAATGACACTTTTGGGTTGTACCAAATAAGCATCTAGTTTTCCATGCATAATTAAATCCGATAAATGGTATGCCCGAAGAAATAGAATATGGGATAGTCCATACGTGCTTGCTGACAATGCCCATAGTGCAAGTACATCATCCATCTGATACCCACCAAAATCATCCTTTAATTGAAATAGTATCACCCATTGAATAATAAAACTTGCATTATTTAACATCATAAATATAATATTCGTAAGAAATGTTACCTGATTTGTCATCTCTCTCATAATATTATATCTTACAGACAGTACCATTATTTTAAGTTGATTCTTAACCTCCATTAACATTGAGTTTCTTCACTCCCTTCTGAAAGAAAAACGACAACAATAAAACTGTGCCTCCTATGTAAATAAGTTGAGCCATTAAAACATTGAAAAACATATCGATACTAAAATCTATGATAACTTTCGTAGGACCATAATTTACAACATAGATTGGTGAACATTTAATGATCGGCTGTAACGCTTTTGGAAACATTTCAACCGGAAAAATTGTACCGATAACTAATATTAACTTATCATAGAGCCAATGAAATGGTATCGCATCCTCAATCCAAAAGGAAAAATTACTAATTATCATACGTATGATTGAGTTTATTAACATTCCTAGAAAAAAAACAATCACCATATAAGGTAGATTTTCAATCTTAAAATTTGGTAGTTTACCAACAAACATATAACCAGTAAGGATACCTACGGTTAAATAAATTCCTAGTCGAATCGTTATTTCTCCAAAGTGTTTCGAAATCATAAAATTAAGGTAGTTGTATGGCTTATTTAATCCATATGCAATTCCACCACTTTTTATATCCTGACTTATTTGACGACGTAAGGTACCATTATTATTAGAAAACCACATCATTTCTGTCAAAATTACATACCATACCATCTGAGTCATTGTATATCCCTCAATCACCTGGCTTGGATCTGAGTATATGTATCTCCACAAGTTTAAAAATACAAAACTTATCAAGAAATACCCCAAAACCCCGAACAATAAATTAAGAGTATATTGAAGATTTTCCATTATGGTTGTTTTATAAATAAAAAAATATTTTTTCAAGACGGCTCCTTTCTATTTACAGACGTAGTTTATTTTGAATTCTCTCCTTTACTTAAAACTTTTCTTTTTCCAATTATTTTTTTTATATCTTCTTTTTTATTTTCTTTTTCTATGTATTTTCTTTTTCTAATTATTTTCTTTTTCTTTATAGATTTCTGTTATTATTTTTTCAAGTGGAATATTAGAAATGTTAATATCAATTAGATTTTCCGTATCCAGCTGTTTTATTACCTCACCGATACTTGTAAGTGTCGTATCTACTTCAAGCTTACAATATCCTTGTTTGCTTTTTAATAAGCTTACCCCTTTGCTCCCTGAGAAATTAATTTCATCCCTAATTTTAACTTCAACTATTTTTTTATTTAAATAATTGTATTTCAAATTTTCCATAGAATCATCCA
>CAJJLI010000298.1 GCA_905192625.1 uncultured Clostridium sp.
CACATAGAGTGCGGCATCGCCACGTTTGTTAGCCTCAGCCAGGGCGGCAGCATATAACTGTGCTAAGATGGCGGTAAAACAAATTGCTGATTATTTAGAAAATGGTAACATTAAAAATTCAGTAAATTATCCTTCTTTGGATGCTGGGGTGTGTCATAGCGCTTCTCGTGTGACAATTAATCATAAGAACATTCCAAACATGATTTCACAGTTTACAAGTGTATTATCTGCATCGAATATGAACATTGAAAACATGGTTAATAAAAGTAAGGGTGAATATGCTTATACTGTAATCGATGTAAGTGAAGCAGTGGATCAAGCAATTGCAGATAAATTAAATGCCATTAATGGTGTATTAAAAGTAAGAGTAATCGCATAATCAAGCACATTACTATAGTGAAGTTCTAATTATAGATTTTATAACTATTAAAATAATCAAAATCCAATAAACTGTCGCAAGCCATGAAAATCATGGGTTTGTGACAGTTTTTTTTTATAACAAAGCACTTATTCAGAAAAAGCTCTAGATTAAAGTTTAAAATGGTGATAAAATCAACATTAGCTTGGATGGATGGATTTGTTGATAAAATTTAGTTAAATACAATTAAAATTAAAAGCTTATTTAATATAAAAATGGTGCGATTGTACTTTAATTGAACTGTTTAAAGCAGTATGGAGGTTTTTATGAAATTAATAGATACTAAGGATGCTGTTGGACATGTATTATGTCACGACATCACACAGATAATAAAGGACGTTAAAAAAGGTGTTGTATTTCATAAAGGACATGTAGTAAAGGAAGAAGATATTCCTGTATTACTTTCCTGTGGAAAAGAACATCTTTATGTTTTTGAAAATGAAGATGGTATGCTACATGAAAATGATGGTGCAGCCATTTTAGCAGAAATCAGCAAAGGTGATAACTTAAAAGAGACACCTGTAAAAGAAGGCAAAATTGAATTGATTGCAGAGACGGATGGATTGTTAAAAGTTAATAGTACTTTATTGCGTAAAATAAATTCATTTGGAGAAATGATGATCGCTTCAAGACGTGGAAACTTTGCAGTAAAAGCCGGTGATAAAATAGCTGGTACAAGAGTAATTCCTTTGATGATTAAAGAAGAAAAAATGAATCAGGCAAAAGAAATCGTCGGAAATGAAAAGATCTTTCATATTAAACCATTTCAAAATAAGAAAGTTGGTATTGTTACAACTGGAAGTGAAGTATATCATGGAAGAATTACAGATACCTTTACCCCTGTTATCATTAATAAATTTAAAGAATATAATGCAGAAGTCATCGGACATGAAATCTGTGATGATAAGCCAGAGATGATTACGAATGCAATATTAAAACTTATAGACGATGGCGCTGATGTAATTGTTTGTACCGGAGGTATGAGCGTTGATCCAGACGATAGAACACCTCTTGCAATTAAAAATACAGGGGCGAATATCGTAACCTACGGTGCACCAGTATTACCTGGGGCAATGTTTTTACTTGCTTATTATAATGATAGTATACCGGTTATGGGATTACCAGGGTGCGTAATGTATGCTAAGCGTACGATATTTGATTTGGTTTTACCAAGAATTCTTGCAGATGATAGAGTAAGTAAGGAAGAGCTAGATGAACTTGGTGAAGGCGGTTTGTGTTTAAATTGTGGTGTTTGCACATTCCCAAATTGTAGTTTTGGACGATAATATAAATATAAAAACTGTTTGTTAAATACAAGCTAGAAAGAGGCTACGATGGTAGACAACGATATGAAATTAAATCATTTTGATAAAAACGGGAAAGCGATTATGGTGGATGTTGGTGATAAAGAGATTACCGAACGAGTTGCAGTTGCGAAAGGGCGAATTAAAGTAAATGAGCAAGTGTATGAAGCCATCCAAGCGGGTACTGTTAAAAAAGGAGATGTACTAGGAGTTGCACGAGTTGCTGGTATTATGGGAGCAAAGAAAACAGCAGAATTAATTCCAATGTGTCATTTATTAGCCTTTACAAAATGTAGTATAGATTTTGAAATGTTTCCTGACAGCTTAGAAGTTGAAGCAACTTGTACGATAAAAACAAAAGGACAAACTGGTGTTGAAATGGAAGCTCTTACGGGTGTTAACATAGCATTATTAACTATTTATGATATGTGTAAAGCAATTGATAAGAGAATGGTACTCGGAAATATTTATTTATATGAAAAAACAGGTGGTAAAAGCGGGGACGTTCGTTGGGATAAGGATAACTCAGAGCGGTAGATTGAGAGGTAAGTATGAAAGATCAATATCAAAGAGAGATTGATTATTTAAGAGTTTCTGTTACAGATGCCTGCAACTTTTGCTGTGAATACTGTAAGCCAAATGAAGCTAAAAGTGACGAAGGGCAGTTAATGACTCTTGATGAATTGTTTCGAATTTGTAAGCTTGCTTCTGAATTGGGAATTCATTCAATTAAAATAACAGGAGGAGAACCTCTTTTAAGACCTGGCATTGTAAAGTTTGTTAAAAATCTAAAGAATCTAGAAGGAATTGATAGTGTTACAATGACAACAAATGGATTTCTTCTAAAGAATAAGATAGCTGAATTAAAAGAAGCTAAAATAGATTGTATAACAATTAGTCTGGATAGTTTAGACAAAGAACGTTTTTATAAAATTACGAAACGTGATGCTTTAGATACTGTACTTGAAGCTCTATATACATGTTTACAAGAAGGAATCCGAGTGAAAGTCAATTGCGTTGTCACAAAAGACTTTGATGAATGGGAAGCCTTTTATAACTTAGCAAGAGACAATAAAATAGACGTTCGATTTATAGAGATGATGCCATTAGGACCTGGTAAAAAACTTGGGGTTGGTATGGAAAACTATATATATCAGCACATTTCTAAGTTTTTTGATGAAAATGATTTGGTGACTGAGAAAAAAGGAAGCGGACCTGCTGTATATTATAAAAAGCCGGATATGAAAGGCAGTATTGGTGTTATCGATGCAGTGAGTCATAGCTTTTGCTCAAGTTGCAATCGAATCAGAATTACTTCACACGGAATGCTAAAACCATGTTTGGCAAGTCCTATGTTAATTGATATAAAACACAAACTTAGAACTGGTGCAACCGATATCGATTTAATGAAAATATTAGCAAGCTCGATATTTAAAAAGCCTGTAAGTCATCATTTTCAAGACGCATTTAAAGATAGGCAAACAGAGCCAGTGGAACAAAGTGGCATGTATGAAATCGGTGGTTAGAAAAGGTAATAAAGAAATTTATTAATTGTGCTTGTAAAGGCGGAATGAGAGGAATTATGGGAAAGGTAATCGCAGTATGTACCAGTGAAAAAAAAGGTACTGAAAAAAGAAATGTAAATGAAGGAAATTTTATCGTAGATTTTGGGCTGGAAGGGGATGCACATGCTGGAAAATGGCATCGTCAAGTTAGCTTATTAAGTCTTGAGAAATTTAATGCATTTAATGCAAAAATAGAAAAAGAAGAAGAAAAAGTTATTCCAGGTGCATTTGGTGAAAACATATTGGTAGAAGGAATACCTTTTGCTTCCTTACCAATCGGAACGGAATTTCAGTGTAATGATGTAATTTTACGATTGACGCAAATTGGAAAGGAATGTCATAGTCATTGTGAGATTTTCCATAGAGTAGGAGAATGTATTATGCCAAAACAGGGTGTATTTACAGAGGTTGTAAAAGGTGGAAGAATCAAAGTTGGTGATACAATGTCTATTCTTCGTAATGGTTACCGAGCTGCAGTAATTACATTAAGTGATAGTGGCTTTTATGAAGGGAAAAAAGACATTAGTGGTACAGTACTTGAAAATGAATTAAAAAGTCAAGGCTATGAAATTACGAATAAAATAATATTACCAGATGAAAAAGAACGTTTGAAAGAGGAATACATAAGAATATGTGACGAAAATCAAGCGGATATCATTTTTACAACTGGTGGAACAGGATTGTCCCCAAGAGATCAAACTCCTGAGGCAACCCTTGAGATTGCAGAACGTAATGTACCTGGAATTGCAGAGGCCATCCGTGCGAATTCCATGTTAATTACAAATAGGGCGATGTTTAGTCGTGGTGTTGCAGTAACAAGAGGCAAAACACTAATAATAAATTTACCAGGAAGTCCAAAGGCAGTAAAGGAATGTTTGGA
>CAJJLI010000299.1 GCA_905192625.1 uncultured Clostridium sp.
TTCGTTGCATGACGAAAAGTAAAGCCATACACATCCATCCAACCTTTAAAATATTTCTTATTCATGTAAAGCTCTCCTTTCTATACCGTCTTTGATATCTTAAATAATTGTTTTAATCCTATTTTATTCCCATTATGCAAGATCAGAGTCTCATAAACTCTTGCTACAAAGCGGAACAATAATGATATAAATATAACCTGTAAAACGATTGCTATCGCAATAATAAGAAAATTTGCCTTTCCAACTAAAATTGCACCTGGTAGGATAAAAGGAGAAGATAATGGAAATAACAACGAAAAATAAACATACGCATTCATACCACTGCCCATTAACGTACCTGCTGCACCCATACCAATATAAACGCCAATTAAAGTAACAAACGTAAAAATTGTAAGACTTTCACTTGCCTCTTCTATTCTACTAACCGTAGATCCAGCCAAACCTGCTAATGTTGCATAGAATATCATGCCTAGTGCAAATAAAATAATACAAAAAATCACATTTAAAATAGTCACATTTTTTAATATATCGCCAGATATATAGTTTGCTAACATATTATCTCCACCAAAAAACACAGTTGAGATTTGATTGGACACAAAGAACAGTACAATCGTTGATAAGACCTGTATCAATACCGCGGATAACATCGCCAAAACCTTACCAACCATAATCGCAAGTGGCTTGACTGAGGTTAGTAAGTACTCGATTACTTTCGTTGATTTATCTGATACTATTGATGTTGCAATTTGTGAACTTGCCAAGGTATTTACCATCATAATTATAAATAATAAACCATAGACGAAGAAGTATTCCATATTAGTGATTGATGTATCCTCTTTCACAACTTCTGTTCCAGCTGTATCCACCATACTTACTTTCGATTCAAGCTTCGACTGAATTACGGCTAACTGCTCACTTGCTATTCCTAATGAATGCATTCTAGTTTCTTCAAATAATTTTTGTACTGCATTTGCAAGTACTGATACATTTTCTTCCTTTATTGGACCGTTCTTTGCTTTTACAAAGTTCAATGAATACATCCCTTCATTCTCTGTAATTTTTAGGGCAACTACAGTATCCTCATCATTCTCAATCGCCTCAAGAACTTTTTCATAAGGAACATCGGAAGTTAAAAACGATATATGACGTAATGTCTCATCTGACTGTATCATTGAAAAATTTTCAATCGTAACATCTGTATTATTATAAACATATACTTTTGTAATTGGATTCATTCCCTCTTCATTACCATCGCCTTTTGATGTAATGATAGCTAGTAACGGCATCGATACTATGGCTATTAATATGAAAATTACAAACGATATGATATACGCTTTGCTCTTCAATGTTTGTATCAAAGTAAAGGAGAAAACATCCCTCCAACCTGTGATATTACTTTTCTTCATGAACATTCCCCACCTTCTCAATGAATATTTCATGCAATGATGGCTCCCTAAGTTCAAATTTAACAATCGGAACTTTATCTTCTATTAATTTAGATAGGAATTCCATTGCCTGATTTTCTCCATTCACTTTTAAATGATATTCACTTGGAGTTTTATTTACTATGTTAAGTCCAAACGACTTGATATAGGAAGAGATGTCGTTATCACTTTTTACAAATAAGTTAACACGTCCATACCCTTTTTTTATTTCATTTAAGTTACCTTGAAGTACTGCATTTCCGCGATTTAATATAGTAATATCTGAACAAAATTCTTCAATTGTTGGCATTTGATGACTCGACATAATGAGGTACTTTCCTTTATCAATTTCCTCACGAATAATATTTTTAAATAGGTCAGTATTTACCGGATCCAGTCCACTTAATGGCTCGTCTAAAATGAGTAGTTCAGGATCGGATAATAATGCAGCCATCAACTGTACTTTTTGCTGATTTCCTTTGGATAATTGGTCTGCGCGATTCGCTTTGGATGACTTCTTTCCTTTTACTTTAGGTGGGAATACATATTCTGTTACTTGCAATCGTTCTGACCAGTACTTTATTTTTTCCAACGCTACTTTCTTCGGTACATTTTTTAATTTTGCAAAATAAAGCAATTGATCAAGTAATGAATATTTTGGATATAAACCTCTTTCCTCTGCTAGATATCCAACATTTGTTCGAACAGCATCCAAAGGTTTTCCCTTCCACAGCACCTCACCCTCATCATGGGCTAACATTCCAAGAATAATTCGTAAGGTAGTTGTTTTACCTGCTCCATTTGTACCAAGTAATGCATATACCCCGGGCTGATCGATTTCAAAACTCAAGTCGTTTACTACAACTTTATCGCCGTATTTTTTCGTTAAATGCTTAACATTCAAAGACATATGTTCCCCTTCCCGCATGATAACATTGTGTTTTGTTCCATGCCTTATACTATAATATTAAACTTCTTTATAAAAACCTCATATTTCCCATTACCAGGCAAATTATATCATAATCTTTTCCAATTTTGAAGATATTTAACAGAATCTTAATTAGAATCTAAGCTAATTACAAATTTTATTGTGATTTTCATTCAAATGCATAAACACAGCACTCGTTTAAACTAACTATGATTCATATTTATATTGGTATTTTAAAATAAAAGTATCGTATAAAGATTTTTTATAAAGTACATAAACAATGGAGCCAACGAAAACACATATTTTTTGTGTTCATATCAGCTCCATAAAGAGATACTATAATATAATTTAAATTCTATAATTCCTAACTTTTTTAGTAACTTGCTATTTGATATAGCTTTTAATAATGGTTTAAATTATTGGTTTTATTTACTTCCTTATTAATTACTAATTTTATAATCCTTACTTTTTAATCACTAACTTTTGTCCTATATAAATCATATCTGGATTTTTAATGCTATCTTTATTCCATTCATAAATTTTATTCCACTCAGATCCTTTTCCAAACAGACCTTTGGCTATATTCCAGAGACAATCCCCTTTTTTAACAATATAACACTCTGCAACATTTTCCTCTTGATTATTTGTCGTATTTTCTACTTCCTCTTTTGTGTTTTGCTGTTCCTCAACGTCTTTTTCAGCGTCTTTTTCAACGTCTTTTTCAGCGTCTTTTTCAACGTCTTTTTCAGCTTCTGTTACATTAATGTTATCGATTACCGTATCGCCAGCAATAACAAATTCACTCTTTGCTGTTGCTCCATCTTGAAAATGGTAGGTTACAACTACTGTACTATCTTCTGCCTCTGCAAAAAATTTATCAGTAAACGTAACATTGCCTTTTTCGTAATCTACTTTAAATGCATAATCATACTCTTTGTAACTCGTCCAGTTTAGAGGTCCCACACCACTGCCATCTGCTTTCACTGCCTCAAGAGTACTAAGTATATTACCATTATATTCAATTGGTATTACGAAACCAGTCTTATTTCCACTTCCAACACCAACTACTGGAGCTTTGCTATGATTTATGTACAAGTTCCAGTCAGGTCCATAGGAAAATTTAAGTACCAACTTAGCAATTTCGCCATACTGTGGTTGTAAAATACTCTGTAGAAAACCTGCTTTTAATGTAAAAGAATCGCTCGTAAATGTATAGTCTTTCCCTTTCGTTAACTGCGTATCATTGAACCAAGCGGATAAGAATGTATTATCATGTAATGACAATTTTAAAGTACTGTCTTTGCTCTTATTCTCATCTGTCACAAATATTCGATCACTTTGTGTATACGAGGAACGTCCAGACCAGGAAGCTTTAATAATATCGTAAAGAGACTGGTCACTCCATTCATATGTTGTACGATTCATATGTTGTCCATTGTCCCAAAGCATTAGTGGAATGTTCGATTTATTCGAATAATAATTAATGTACTCAAAATATTTTAACACTTCTCCATGCTCAATCGCTCGTAACGATTTATCAAATCCAAGGAGTCCGTATTCACCACAGATTACACCAATACCTTTCTTTATGAATGTATTATTTACACGGTCAAAAGCAGCTTCTAGCTCTTTAACAACCGTCTCATCCATTGTTGTTGTACCTGCAATATTCGTACTAAATGGCCAGTATCCATAATAATGGAACGTAGCAATGATATTTTCATCTTTTAAATCGGTTATCATTTTATAGAGTGCATCACATCTCGATTGAGAATCGACGTGTCGACGCTGGCGATGTTGCGCAGTGGGATGGT
>CAJJLI010000300.1 GCA_905192625.1 uncultured Clostridium sp.
CAAAAACAACTAGAAATCGAAAAGGTAAGATAACTGCATATGATCATGATCGGGTTGGGGCGGAATTGGCCAGAGAATTTTTAATCGTATTTATCAGTGATCGACAGTTTATAGAGCGTGTAGTAGCACTGGTTCGTTGGCATATGCAAATTCTATATGTGGTGAATGATTTACCATTTAAAGAGGTTCAGAAGATGAAAGATGAGGTGAGTATTAAAGATATTTCACTACTTGGATGGTGCGATCGTATGGGAAGAAAAAATTCCGACGAATTTAAAGAAAGAAATATCATTGAAACTTTTTATACGAAAGTTACCGATGAGTATGAAGAAATAAAATGATAAAAGAAATGAGATTGAAAGATCAAGGGAGACAGAAAATCCAAATAGAAGAATTGCAAAAAAGTAAGAAAAACCTAAAAAAATAAGCAGAAAACAATACACATATCTAAAAATGAGGAATAGAATAAACAAAGAATCATTTTGGAGAAGAGTATGGTTCAAGCGATGATGATAACGCCATATCAACCGAATCTAGGAATCGAATATGCAAAAAAATATTACTTGTATGGGAATCCGAACTTTTATAAAGCAACTGTAGATTGTACAAATTTTGTATCACAATGCATTTGGGCTGCTTATGGAGGGTGGAGTCCTTTTATGACAGAAGAGGAAGTCAGAAAGAATATTAAAGATGGTTATCGTATGGCAAAAGGTTCCTACACCTGGGGATGGTATGCTAACCAATGGAGTGGAAGCAGAGCGTGGGAAAACGTTGATTATCTTTGGTCCTTTATGACCTATCAAAAGGAAAAAGGTCCAAAGGCGACAGGTTATAACAGTGGTAAATTATATACAGGAGTAAATCCAGCAGAAATTCAATTGGGCGATGTGGTGCAGTTTAGTTTAAATGGGTGGGATTATCATCATACTGCATATGTCATAGCAGTGGATAAGAATAATCCGAGTTATGAGAATATTTATGTAGCTCAACGCACAGCAAATAAAATCCGTACTCTTATCGATGCAATTGAAAACAATGGCGGAGATCAGTGTTACATGAGGAGAATGGCGTTTCACTCAACTACATTTTAATGAATAGAAATTATCAATAAGAGTCCTTACACTACATCGTGTTCAACCTTTAAGATGAGGTTAAAGTCAAGCAAAATGTGAGGATTCTTTTTTATGTTCTTTTGTTCAAACTTTATAGTTTGAACATGTAGTTAATCTCTTAATAAAATCAGCGCTCAGTGTTTATTATTACATATTATAACTTTAATCTCTCCCTTTGATTCCACCTTCGAAAGTTACGAATGACATAAAAAAATAGAAAAGCAGAGAAATAAAATAGTACTCCAAGCAGCAAAAGATATTATTTATACTAATGACTTTGATAAGTTAAATTAATAAACCATGAATTCTTATGCTTAAACGGTGGTTTTTCACTTAAATGAAATAAGAAATAAAAAATCTACGGTGTTGAAAAATCTTGGTTTTTATGGTATTATGACCGCTGTATGTAATTTAAGCGACTCATGCTTTGATGAAGAAAGGTACGGATTAACTTATGTTTAAAATAAAAGATTATGTGATGGTAAAAGACCTAGAAGAAGCATATCAACTGAACCAAAAACGAAGCGGTGTTATTCTTGGTGGTACAGGCTGGTTGAAATTAGGTAATAAACAAATCGGCACAGCGATTGATCTATCTGGCCTAGGGCTTAATAAAATAGATGAAAACGAAGAAGAGTTCCGAATTGGTTGCATGACAACGTTACGTGACTTGGAACTACATAATGGTTTGAACGAGCATTTTAAAGGAGCAATCAAGGAGAGTGTAAAACACATTGTTGGAGTACAATTCCGTAACTGTGCTACAATTGGTGGAAGTATTTATGCAAGATTCGGATTCTCCGATATATTGACATGTCTTTTGGCCCTTGATTCCTACGTTGAATTATATAACAAGGGGATTTTACCATTACATGAGTTTGTAAGAATGCCTTATGATAACGATGTATTGGTACGAATTATTATTAAAAAAGATGGTAGAGATGTTGTATATCAATCCAAACGTGCGAGTGCAACGGATATTCCAGTTCTTGCATGCGCGGTTGCAAAAAAAGATAATACATTTTATATAAGCGTTGGTGCAAGACCAAAAAGAGCAGTTTTACAAACGATTGAATGTACCTTTGGCCCATCAGAGGAAGAAAAAATTAGTGTACTTGCAATTAAGTTATGCGAGAATTTAGAATTCGATTCAAATATGCGTGGTAGTAAAGAATATCGTCATCATCTTGCAACTGTATTTGTTAAGAGAGGAATTCTAGCACTATTAGGAGGCAATTATACATGTTAGTGACAATGTGGTTAAACGGAAAATTAATTAAGGAAGAGGTTTCACCAAGTACGCCTCTTTTAGAATTTGTTAGAAGCAAAGGATGTTATAGTGTAAAACGTGGTTGCGAAACATCAAACTGTGGTTTGTGTACTGTATTAATGGATGACAAGCCAGTACTATCCTGCTCCACCCTAGCAGTAAGAGCGGATGGAAAACACGTTGTCACAATTGAAGGATTAGAAGATGAAGCAAGAGAATTCGGTGCGTTTATGGCAAATCAGGGCGCGGAACAATGTGGTTTTTGTAGCCCAGGTTTTATTATGAATGTTCTTGCTATGAAAAAAGAGCTTATAAATCCAACAGAAGATGAAATCAAAGAATACTTAGCTGGTAATTTATGTAGATGCAGCGGATATATGTCTCAGTTACGTGCAGTAAAAGCATACTTAGCGGAAGGGAGTAAGGATGAGTAGTCAAAAACCAAATATGAAGTATGTTAATCAATCCGTTATGAAAAAAGATGCAATGGCACTTGTAACAGGAAAACCACTTTATACGGATGATATTGCACCTAGCAATTGTTTGATCGTTAAGGTATTACGAAGCCCACATGCCCATGCGTTAATTGAATCCATTCAAACAGAAACCGCTAAGAAGGTACCAGGGATTGAATGTATTTTAACATATGAAGATGTACCAAATAAAAGATTTACAATGGCAGGACAAACCTATCCAGAGCCTAGCCCATACGATCGTTTGATCCTTGAACAGCGTGTACGTTTTGTTGGCGACGCCGTAGCAATTGTTGCTGGTGAAAATGAGGAATGCGTAGACAAAGCCTTAAAACTTATTAAAGTGAAATACGAAGTTCTTGAACCTTTATTAGATTTTCGTAAGGCAAAAGACAATGATATTTTAGTGCATCCAGAAGAGAATTGGAAGGCACTTTGTGAAGTTGGAGCAGACAATAAGAGAAATTTATGTGCACATGATACAGAAGTTCACGGAGACATTGATAAAGCCTTTGAAGGTTGTGATGTTGTTGTCGATAAAACATATCATACCCTTGCAAATCAACAAGCCATGATGGAAACCTTCCGTGCATTTACCTATATGGATGCTTATGGTCGTTTGAATGTTGTTGCTTCCACACAGATTGCATTCCATTTAAGACGTATCTTAGCAACTGCTCTGGACATTAAAAAATCACAGATTCGTGTTGTAAAGCCACGTATTGGTGGTGGCTTTGGTGCGAAGCAAACTGTGGTGGCAGAAGTTTATCCTGCGATTGTAACAATGAAAACAGGTAAACCTGCGAAGATGATTTACACAAGAGAAGAGACGTTAATTGCGTCTACACCAAGACATGAAATGGAAATCCATGTACGTGTTGGTGCAACAAAAGATGGTATCATCAAAGCAATTGATATGTACACACTTTCCAACACCGGTGCGTTTGGTGAACATGGACCAACAACCGTAGGCTTATCTGGTCATAAAACAATTTCCATGTATGGTAAGTTAGATGCATTCCGTTTCTCTTATGACGTTGTTTATACTAATGTTATGTCTGCTGGTGCATACCGTGGATACGGTGCAACACAAGGATTTTTTGCTTTAGAATCTGCAGTGAGCGAATTGGCAGCTACTATAAATATGGACCCTGTAAAGATTCGTGAAATGAACATGATCAAAGAAGGCGAAGTAATGCACGCTTATTATGGGGAAACTGCGACAAGTTGTAATTTAGATAAATGTCTAAGTAAAGATACTGCACGCCGTCGATCACCTCGGTGGTGGCGTCAAGCGCGAAAGAGT